>CAYOYO010000126.1:0-2993 GCA_964408195.1 uncultured Oscillospiraceae bacterium
AACATCCGGCAAAGATGAGTAAGAACGAGATGAATAACGCAATTGTAGTTCGTTGAATTCCTTTTGGTCCTATCATGTGTGCCACCTCCATATGTTTCAGCGAATAGACAAGATTCCTTTTGCAATGGAAATAAAAAGAGTGGAATTAAAAGTAATATATCGAAATAATTATACCATTTCTGTGACAGGATGCAATAGTTTGCGGAATAATTTGACAACTGCGCTATCGTAGTTCCAATGATTTGGGCGTTTTGCCGTCACGGGGACAGCCCGGCCACGGGGACAGACCCTTTGTCAGGAAAAGCTGACAAAGGGTCTGTCCCCGTGGCTGGGCTGTCCCCCAGGTGGGTCCTAGCCGTTCATGTTAGTTTAGTTGGTGTAGATTTCCGCAAAACGCTGGAGTATGGCCGCTACCTGAGCCCGCTCAGCGTTTCCGGCCGGCATCAGCTGATTGCCGCTGCCTTGGATCAAGCCTTTGGCATTGGCCCAGGAGAGGGCATCAAGGGCCCATCCGGAAACGGAAGCCGCATCGAAAAACCCGGAGAGATCCGCTCTTGCCGACACGTCGTAACCCTTGAACTTGGCATAGTTCATCAGGATTACTGCCATCTGCTCCCGGGTGATGGAATTGCCCGCTCCGAAGATTCCCTTTTTATAACCTGCCACAATTCCCTTCTCCAAAGCCCAGGTCACTGCGTCGGCATAGTACTGGCCGGTCGCCACGTCACTGAATGGATTGGCTGCCGTCATTGCAGGCATACCTTCCATCCTGTACAGGATTGCTACCACCATGGCTCTGGTCGTAGTGGCATGGGGGCTGAAGAGCATGGGGCTGAGACTGGTGCCTTGCATCAAGCCCTTTTCATAGGCATACTGCACTGCATTGTTGAACCAGTCTCCCGCCATTACATCGTTAAACGGATTCAAAATGCTTCCCGTTTCCGGCGGAACTACCGGCGGGGAAACCGTCCCCGAACTGCCACCCGAGCTTCCGCCGCCTCCCGAGGGTCCCGGCTTAACCGGCAGCTTCGGCGCTGTTTGCGTGTCGGAAACCGCTGCACTTTCGTACTGGGTATCCGTCTCCCCATACTTCAAATAGCCGGTATAATCGGTTTCGGGTTTGCAATTCGCTTTGGTATTTACGCCCGAATAGGTGATCCCGTCGAAGCTGTAAAGACCGTTTTCCACAGCGGGGATCGAGGCTGTATAAGTCTTTCCGTCGTTGTTTAACCTGAATGTTAGAGTAAACGGGGCCGGAGCCTGCCTCTCTGTATAGGGGATGATATTGCCGTCGATGTAGGTAAACTTCTCTACATCTTTATTACCGGCGTGATCCGTAACCACAATCATATACCTGTTTTCGCCGGAAGCGGTCAAACTGAACATGCCGTCAACGACGCGTCTGGCAATGAAGTCATATTCTTTGGTGTCTGCCTTCCGCTTGTAAAGCTCATAAGCGGCGATTCCACTGTCCTCATCCGACGCAACGACCTGGAGGCCGGGGAAGTTATAGGCGATGCTGCTGATGTCCGGATCGATCTGATCGTCAAGGATCCCTGCCGCCCCCGCGAAAATAGCCGTAGCCAGTATGGGATAATACTTCTGATAATGGGGTCGATAGAACATGTTGGCGCCGAAGGCGACAGACTGCACCGGCTTTCCTACTATTCCCCCACCCTTTAGCAAGGAACTGAACATGGTGGTGCGATCCTGGAAAACATCCTTTGAGCCCCCTGTATTCTGATAGCCTCCGATAAAGGCATCCTGATTCTTTGACTTGAAGAGGATCTTTGATCCTTCGGGGATGTTCCCAGTGAAATAATTCCCTCTGGCGTAAATGGTGTCCGTTTCCGCATAGTTTGCGGTAAAGAGACTGTCGTCCACATTATACGTGCCGTAGAGGGCCACATCGTTGAATGTACTCGTCGTGGGAGCTCCTGTTCCCGTTCCGAAATTGGCGTCTGTCAGGCTGGCCGCGCTCTGTATCATAACAAGTCCCAGCTTGTCGTCCCGGATCGCGGAAAGAAGCTCTCCACTCACCGAATCTCTGTTGCTGTACATGAGGGCAACATTGGCGCCGTCTCTTACGGTAGAAGCGGAGTCGCCGTTATAGTTGGTGCCATCCTCATTCTTCATGGACCCGAACCCCATATAATCGTCCAGAGCCCAGTAAATCGCACCGCCGGAAGTGGCCTCGTTTCTCGTGCTGTTCATGCTGATCACCGGTTCCACAAGTCTGACTGCCTCCTGCGGCAGACTGCCTATGTATTTTCCTTCAAGGTGACAGCCTTTGAGGCCCAGGTCCGGATTATCCACCAGATCGTAGATTTTATCCAGGTTCTCTGCTTCAATGATATAGTCGGACATGGTCCCCACGCCTTCTACAGACTCGCGAAGCATCCACACACTTTCCGTTCCATCGATGAAGGAGGGTCCGCTGGACCTGCCCGAAAGCAGCAGATTCACGAACCTTACTGCATCCACGCTGTTGCTCTTGAATACAACATAGTCGGCAGGCTCACCTGCAATATCCGCTTTCTTGTCAACGGAGGACACGGATACGGTTTTTCCGTCAAAGAGCCCCGGCGACCATACTTCGACGCAGTCGAATCCTCTGGTGTCCGGAAAATTGCAGTAAATGTCCGCGTACATGCTGGCAAAGCTGGTAGCATCGTACCCTTTGCTCATGATCTCGGCGATGAAATTTCGCCTCCCTTGCTTCATGTCGTAGAGGTAGGTGCCTACAGGATAGGTGATTCCATTGTAGGTGACCTCTTCTGTGGTCTTGCTGACCTTTGCCCCGTACCGCATGGTAAAGTCAATGGTCCTGTATGCCTCCGCCACATTGAACTGGGTTTCGGGAGTGCTGGGAATCAGGAGATAATCCGGGAAGAAGGGAAGTTTTCCCCCTTCTCCGTCATCTTTTCTGGCTCTTCCTACATATTTTGCCACACCGCTTACCACGTCGATGAAATATTTGTCCGCAGCTTCCG
>CAYOYO010000126.1:3093-5505 GCA_964408195.1 uncultured Oscillospiraceae bacterium
ACATATTTTGCCACACCGCTTACCACGTCGATGAAATATTTGTCCGCAGCTTCCGCATCGATGTTCTCAACACCCCGGAGCTTGAACTCCAGCTTGTTCATGATGGAGCTCTTGCGAAGGCTTGCATATTTGTTGTCAACATCATGGCTGTCTCTTCCATCAATGCCTGCATTTAAGGGATTGCCTTCATAATAGGCTGTCTCTCCGTGGATCAGTGCGTTGAGCATGGCATAGTTGATGGCATTCCCCGCCTCCAATGCGTCCGCATTGGAATGGGGAAGCTCGATGGTCCAGCCCATGCACCCGAAGAGCATGGCAAACATGGGACCATAGACATTGCCCCCGTCATCCCAGCCGTTTGCCATGGAGTCCCAGGGTAGGTGGAACCGGTTGTAACCGGTGGACCCGGTAAGGGCTTTGCCTCCGTAATAGGCCAGCTGGATCATGTTGTTCAGGGTCAGGTCCGGCTCATAGTTCTGGCTGTGGGGAGCCGTACAGGGCTCGATGAGCATCTGGGACACATAGCCGTGCCACTCCAACATGACGATGGGGTCCCACTTGGCCAGATCTTCCGTAAGGGCTATGGCTTCCGGCTGTGTAGCGTAAACTGTGTCACGGTTTAAGTCCATGCCGTAACGGTTGGTCCTGCGCATAGCCGCTTTGCCGTCGGGATTGCTGCACAGAGTGTTAACCATGATAAACTTATCGAGGACTTCTCCCGTGTCCAGGGACATATCGGTTCTGGAATCCTCACTTGCGAATTCATCCGGATCTACAATGTGGTTATATTTGCTGTAGCCCGTGTTCCTGTCGCCGGAAGGCCTGTAGTTCCAGGAAATCTGGTCCTCTTCAAATGTTTTATAAGGGATTACTTTTCCTTCTTTTCCACCTACAATCATTTCGTCGATGAGATCGATCATGCTGTCCGTGCCGGATATTTCATCGGCGTGGACATTGTTTTGATAGAAAGGAATCACGAAATCGATGTCTTCAGGGTCTGAATCCTTATACATGTCAATGAGGGACTGGGGATCCTCGTTCATTTGATCTTTGAATCCTCCGGGTTTCAGATAGTCGTCAATGGTCTCTTCGTCTTTTGCCACCACCACACTCCAGATGGGGTTGAATCGGGAGTAGTTTTTGAAATCTTTGTTGGCCTCCAGGTAGTTATCCGTGAGGCCATACCCTAATATACTCACCTCAACGTATACCCCATCTCCCTGCTCATATTTCCCGTCTTGGCTCTTGATTACCGTACCGCCGGCCAGCTTGCCGAAGGGCTTTTCATCGATATCGGCCCTCTCACCGTTGATGGCTTCGATGAGTTCCTGGCAGAATTCATTGATTTCCGTCCAGGAATGATACCCGTCGTAGGGGCCGATATGAAGGTCGGCAGCGGCAAGGGTCCGATCACCGGCTATGGCTTCCAGCGCATAGGTTCCCGGGCCCTCATAGTTTGGTCCGAATTGGAAGAAATTCCGGTTGTCGGAACCCTGGCCGGTGCCGAAAAAGGCACCGCCGCCACCGCCCACATAACCGTCATAAGGGATATTTCCGGCTGCATTGGCACTGCTTCCGGCTCCCCAGGGAGAGTCGATCCGGATAGCGGCGGTAACTTTGTAGCCATCGGTCGTCTCGTTTATTTGCTTGTCAAGCACGTTCAAAATCGGTGTTGCGCCGCGCAAATCCTTGCCGTCCCCCCAACTGCTCAGAGGGAAGTCACCGTAGGTGAACTCCACCGTCTCGAGAAATGCGTCCGGGTCGACAATGCCATCAGCAGGCACCGTAAACTCCAAATTGAAAATGCGGGGATCCTTCAGGTTGAATTCTCTTTCGGTGGTATAATATTTTTCCGGATCTTCACCGTTCTCCGCTACGCCTCGGTACACTTCGGGTCGGTACAGGATCTGTATGTCTCCGCCAACGAGGACCTCGACGGACTTTATTATCAGAGGTGTATCATCCACCTCTGCGGCAATGACTATTGACGGTTCCTCCCCCTCCGAGGCCAGGTCCGCCTCAAGGACAGTTACTGCTGCCGCCTCCGCGTCGGGGGGATATTCGTCTAAGGCATATGTATTGATTCCCAAGGAAAATACTAAACTTAGTACAAGCAGAAAACTCCATAGTTTTCTCATTTTGTAGCTTTGCATGGTTTTTACCTCCAAGTAATATTTCATCAAATTTTCCGGAGTATAAGCCTCCGCTATTGACTCGCTGTTGCTGCGAAAGCGCAGCCTCTTGATTCCTTTCGCCCGGCAAAGCAGCGCCGGCTTCTATCACATCCTTTCAACAAAAAAAGCAAAGAACCGATTCTCCGCAAGAAGTTTGAATCTGGTTCTTTGTCTTTTTGTATCGTTAATCTGAAATTGTTGTCAGGATTTCTGATTTGTACCCGGCGGTTTTTCTATC
>CAYOYO010000127.1:0-5502 GCA_964408195.1 uncultured Oscillospiraceae bacterium
AGGTATTATACCATATTATAGTAATTTGTATACCCTTTTGGTGAAAGTTCTAATTTTCCGACACGCTTAAACGTTGAAATTTCAACGAAACCCCCGATATGGCATCGGGGGTTTCGGAGGTGCTGTTTCCTATTTTTCAGAATATTCTTACCTGACTATAGCTTGAATTCCGCCTTCACATCGATAATGGCTTCTTCCAGCTTCTTCATGACGATATCGATAGTCTCATACTGGATGACCCCGGGAGGCTCAATCCGAACCGTCTTGGCATTGACAAGAGTGCCCGCCGTCATAACGTGCCTGTCAAAGAGTCCCTTCACTACGGCATAGCCTACTTCCGCCGCCGGGAATTCCATGCAGATGAGTAGGCCTGCACCTCTGACTTCTTTCAGCACGGTGGGATATTTCGCCATAAGCCCGTTGAGCTTCTCCATGAAATAATCGCCTTTTTCCTGGCATTGTTTCGGCATATCGTTTTCCAGCATATACGCAATGGTAGCGATAGCAGCGGAGCAGGCCAAGGGATTTCCTCCGAAGGTGGGAGAGCCTAAAATCCATGGGTTTTCGATGAGCTTTTCCACCCACATATTGGGTCTTGCAATGATTCCGGTGATGGGCATGATGCCGCCGCCGAAGGCTTTGCCGTAGGTCATGATATCCGGAGTAACTCCTTCATAATCACATCTCCACATGGTTCCGGTACGACCCATGCCGGTCTGGATTTCGTCAACGATCATAGCAACGCCGTATTTGTCGCAGATTTCTCTGACTCTCTTCAGATAGCCTTTCGGGGGGATCTGTACACCGGCTTCGCCCTGAATCGGTTCAAGGATGACGCCTGCCACTTTTTCTCCTACGATGGTCAGGTTTTCAATGGCAGCTTCCATGGCATCGGCATCACCGTATTTCACGTGTTGCACCTGCTGAATCATGGGAAGATAATCTTCTCTGTAAGCAGCCTTGCCGCCCATAGAGATGGCTCCGTAGGACTTCCCGTGGAATGCGCCTACTGTGGAGATGTAATATCTTCCGCCTGTAGCCAACCTGGCCAGTTTTAGGGCCATCTCTACCGCTTCGGCTCCGCCGTTTGTGAAGAAGCAGTATTGCAGGTCGCCGGGTGTGATCATGGAAACCAGTTTTGCCAAATACCCTCTCAGCGGGTCAACCAGCTCCTGGCTATGTAAGGCATATTTGTCCAGCTGTGCCTTTACATACTTGAGAATTTCAGGATTCCTGTGTCCGCAGGTATAAATGCCAAAGCCTCCCAGGCAGTCAATGAAGTCATTTCCATACAGGTCCGTAAAGTGTTCCTCAGTATCCGTCCACTCTACACAAGCAGCGTCTGTGGACATGGACTTCCGGTAAACCAACCAACCCGGATTGACATTGGAGTTGAAGTTCTCAATGGAATCTTTTGTGATTTGTTCCTTCTCTTCCAGCGTCAGCTCAGGCCTCTCGATATACCCCAATATCCTCTTCGCTTCTTTTAGAGCAGCTTCTTTAGTTGCAGCCATGAATGATACCTCCTTATTTTAATTATAGTGATCTTGTCTGCATTCTGTTATTATTCCAAAATTCATGCCAACCCTACCGGATTCATACAAAATATTCTGAAATCTTTATCCTGCAAGGGTTGCGTCGCCTTCAGGAGGGCGCCGGCAGGGTTGTTATCAGACAATTTATCTCATTTCCAAAACAAACCGCCGGCATAATTATCAAATTTGAGAATTATGCCGGCGGTTTTACTATAAATCGGCGCTATTTGCCTACTTTTCCGAATCTACTTTGTGTAGTTATCGAAATACCCTTGGATATATACGAAAGGCGTTCCCTTGTCGCCGCTTCCCGAGGTCAGATCGCAAAGTGAGCCGATCAGATCCGTCAGGCGCCGGGGAGTGGTACCTTGAGCCGCCATACTGCTACCCAGGTTTTCCTCTTTTTCTTTAATACTCTTGTGTATAGCCTGCTTTAACTCATCGCCGGAAAGACTGGCAAAATCATTATCTGCAAGATATTTTAGTTTCAGCTCATTGGGCGTTCCTTCGAGACCCGGGGTGTAGCAGGGTGATACTACCGGGTCGGCAAGTTCCCAAATTTTCCCCACCGGATCTTTAAAGGCACCGTCGCCGTATACCATGACCTCGATTTCTTTTCCCGTGAGGGTAAACAGCTTCTTTTGAATGCTGTTCACCAGGCCGGTGCATTCCTGAGGAAACAGTTTGATGCTGTCCTCGGTAGCCTTGTTGGAGCCCAGAATTCCGTATTTGCTGTTAAATCCGCTGCCCTCAACGGAAGCGGTGAGCAGGTCGTCCAAACCAAGGACCAACTCCGCCCCGGCATCTTTCAGCAGTCGCTTGGACCTGGCTCTGCTGTGGATATCACATGTCAATACGGACTTTGTGTAATCGAGGATAGCTCTGGGGTCATTGGCAAAGATAACCTCCACCTCCGTTCCTTCTCCCTCGATGATTTCTCTGTAATAATTGACATAATCCAGTCCTGTAAAGGTGTGCCTGGATTTGCCGAACAGGTTTTCAAACCGCTCCTGGGTCAACACATCGCTGTAGGGGTTTATCTTCTTTTCATCCAGCAAATCCATATCTACCAGTTGGTTACCCACCTCATCGCCGGGATAGCTTAACATGAGAATGATTTTCCCAACGCCTCTTGCAATTCCCTTCAGGCAGATCGCAAAGCGGTTTCTGCTGAGAATAGGAAATACCACTCCTATGGTGCCCTTTCCGAACTTTTGACAGACATCGGCAGCCAGCTGATCCACAGTGGCATAATTTCCAAAGGCGCGAGCTACCACTGCCTCCGTAATGCAGAGCACGTCCTTGTCTCTGGGCTTAAAGCCTTCCGCTTCGCTGGCCTGCATCACTGTATCGATTACGATCTTTTCCAGATCGTCTCCCTGACGGATAATCGGGGCTCTGAGCCCTCTCACTACTGTTCCTACCATTCTTTCCATTTCGCTTTTCCTCTCATTCACAATATAAATTGGGGTTAAACGATCCGCGTCAAATAAAAATACACCGGGGGATCGTCCTCCAGTTTTATATGTAGGATCCGCTTGGGACTTGGAAAAGCATGCCTTTCGCTACCGCAAGCCTTTTCTATATACAAAATGGTACCTGTCGTGGGTAAACCACAAAATTATTATATCGATTCTGTGCTCACACGTCAACTTTATGATATGATATTCCTATTCACATTTGTAGGATATTCGAATCTGTTCACACCCTATCCCAGCCCGGCTTCCAACAGACGGGATGTGTTTCTGTAGATACCGTGAACCGAAAAGGAGCGGAGCAGACTTATGGTGAGTCCCATCGAAAAAAACGTACTGATGCTTGCCCTCCGAGCAGGGGAAATCATGTTGATGAGCGGCTCTGAGATCTATCGGGTAGAGGACACAGTGACCCGGATCTGCAAGGCGTACGGCATACCTTATGCAGAAGTTTTTGTAACGACAACAGGCATGTTTCTGTCACTTGATTCCGGCGGGGATTCGAAGCCCTATACCATCATCAAGCGTATCCGCGGCGTATCCATCGATCTGGAACGGATTTCCCTGATTAATGATTTTTCTCGCATACTTACCGATAACCCTATTCCTGTCAACGAAGCCATGGCATCCCTGGAGCACATTGTGGCCAAAGAAAAATACACTTTTACGCTACAGGTTCTGGGGGGTGCTCTCGTGGCATCCTTTTTCACTCTGATGCTGGGAACGGGTTTCCGGGAGTTTCTTTGTTCCATGGCCATCGGCGCTCTGGTTTACGCCTTCGGTCATCTCCTGGACCACCTGCGATTTCATCTTTTTATCCGGAATTTCATCGCCTGCGCTTTGATTGCATTGCTGGCTCTGGTTTTTAAGGCCGCCGGTGCAGCCGCAGGTGCGGACGCCATGATTATCGGCTCCCTGATGATCTTTCTCCCGGGTCTGGCTTTTACCAATGCCATGCGGGACTCCCTGGCAGGGGACTTGCTGGCAGGCTCAGCCAGGGCTATGGAAGCCGCCCTGACAGCCATATCCATCGCTTCCGGAGTAGGTGTCGTCCTCTTTGTATGGGTGGCGTTAGGAGGTGCCCTATGACACTGTTTCTCCAATTCCTTGCCGCCTTCGGCGCAACTGTCGGCTTTACTCTGATTTTTAACATCCCCCATCGACACATTTTTTTTGCCGGCTTTGCCGGTGCCTGCGGTTGGGTGCTTTTCAAATATCTTTTGCTCACAGGCCAATCAGTGGTAATTTCCTGCTTCATCGCATCCTGTTTGATTGCCGCACTTTCCGAACTGTTTTCCAGGATGTTCAAAGAGGCTTCCCTCATATTTATCATTCCCGGCATCCTTCCTCTCGTTCCGGGAGCAGGCATGTATCAGACCATGCTGGCCCTCCTGCGGGAAGATCTTCAGGCAACTGCCCGGATCGGTACCGAGACCCTGTTAATTACCGGCGCCATCGCTGTAGCCATTATCATGATTTCTTCCTTCGTAAGGGCTGTCTCACTCCTCTTAAGTTCCGGCAGAACAGAGTGAAAAACTTGAAATTTGTTGGTTTTAATTAATCTATTGACACATTCCCCTCTATTGTGTATTATGATGTTAGCGTATGCTAACTCATTTGATTGCTGCTCCCTGCGGAAACATTGCAGCTACGAACCCGACTTAATCGAAATAGCAAACAGGAGAATCTAATGGATCAAAATAATAGAGAAGCAAGCCCAAAAGGGAAGAGAGACCTCAAACGAGGATTCCGCTACGGTCTTGGTGGGATATCAGAATGCAAAGGCGGCCATGGCCGAAAGTCAGAATGCAGAGAATGCCATGGACCTGGCTCCGGCCACCTTCATGGGCATGCCCGAGGTCAGGGCCACTCCATGACTCTGGATTTGCTGAAGCCCGGCCAGAGTGCTCGCATTCTAAGCGTTGGAGGCGAGAAGGCTTTGCGCCGTCACCTTTTGGATATGGGGCTCACCCCCAATACACTGGTAATGGTACGAAAAGTAGCACCTCTGGGCGATCCTTTGGAACTGAATCTTCGAAATTTTGAACTCACTCTAAGGAAGGACGACGCAAGACAAATCCGTATTGAGGAGGTGGCTCAATGAACATTACCGTTGCATTGGTAGGCAATCCCAACAGCGGGAAAACCACACTCTTCAATCAATTGACAGGAAGCAACCAAAAGGTAGGCAACCTTCCCGGCGTCACCATAGACAGCAAGGAGGGCACCGTCAAAGGCCACAAGGGCGTCAGAGTGGTTGATCTTCCCGGTATCTATTCTTTGGCTCCCTATAGCGCGGAGGAGGTGGTGGCCAGAGATTACATCATGATGGAGAAGCCGGATGTTATTATCAACATCGTCGATGCCACAAACATCGAGCGCAATCTCTATCTGACTCTTCAGCTTATGGAACTGGAAACTCCCATGGTGATTGCTCTCAACATGATGGATGAGGTGCGCAGCAACGGGGTTTTCATCGACATCCAGCGTCT
>CAYOYO010000128.1:0-5289 GCA_964408195.1 uncultured Oscillospiraceae bacterium
GTTTTCTGACGTTTTCGTGCGATTTGCTTGCATTTATTCTATCATAAAATGGTTGAAATTGCAATGGTTTCAAGGGGTTTCAAGTTGTTCAGTAGCCCCTATGGTAAGCATCGAGACGTTCCAACGTGGCGTCGGCGATATCAAGTACGATGCGCTTACTCTCTACATCGCCGTGGGAAAGCAGCTGCTCCCTGTTTTTAATCTTCATGTGATTTGCAACCTCCTTGTGTCCTATGCAAATTGACCGGTCATGCAATAATTGGCCTTTGGAAGCTCCCTTGGTAGGGGCTTCCTCTGACAATGAAAAAATGACCTGATTCTTTTAAGCCAATGGGAAGGATTGATTTACGCAAACTCCGGGAAGATAATGTCACCCGTAGTAAATGAAGCTTGGATGGTTCTGGACAGCTACGTGGGCACAAGCCTGATGGATACACTGGAGGAAGTTGGCCTGAAAGGTCTTGCTTACATGGAGAACGGCTTCCGTCACACCACCAACAACATCAGCCCCATCGTTTCCATCGATTCTTACAAAGGCCTGAAGATCCGTACCATGCAGAACACCAACCACATGGAAGACTTCAAGTCTCTGGGAGCCAATCCTACCCCCATCCCCTTCTCTGAACTCTATATGGGACTGTCCCAGAAGGTTGCTGACGGTCAGGAGAACCCCATCGCTAACGTTATCGACAAGAAATTGTATGAAGTTCAAAAGTATCTTTCCCTTACCGGACATCTCTATGATGCAATGCCGTTGGTCTGCAACCTGGAGTGGTGGAATGAGCTGCCTGCAGAGTATCGTGAAGTCATCGCAGCCGGTGCTATCTATGCCCAGAACTACAGCCGTTTCTGCAACGCTGACAGAGAAGTGGAAATGAAGCAAATCCTCACAGAAAACGGCATGGAAATCAATGAGCTGACTCCGGAAGCTCTGGCCGGTATTCGCGAAGTTGCACAAAAAGCCGTTGGCGACCTGGTGAAGAAATCCGTAGGCGCAGAATATGTTGATCAATTCCTTGCAGATGTAGAAACTGTAAAGGAAGATATCGGAAAGGGCCTTGAGATTTTCTAAATCTCCTCGCTCTCTGATACGATATAGTTATGGAGGCGTACGATAATGCTGGACAAAATTGATAATGGCATCCGTTTTTTTAACAAGTTTCTGCTATACTTTCTGGTGGCGCTTATCGGGGTCATGCTGGTGGTATGTTGGGCACACATCTTCTATCGTTATGTGCTGAACGATTCACTGACCTGGTCCGAGGAGTTCATGCGGATTCTGCTGGTATGGTTCTGCATGATGAGTGCCAGTATTCTGGCCGTTCGCCGGGAGCATGTAAGCATTGTAGTCTTTAAAGAAATGATGCCGAAAAAGGTTAATGCTACACTTACCCGTTTTACTCAAATTTTAACCTTCGTCGCATCGGTAGGCGTGTTTGCCCTGGGGATTCGGCTGGTCATCTCTGCGGGAGTTCGCACAACTCCGGCCATGCACATGCCTTATTCCTGGACCTATGCTGCCATCCCTGTAGCTTTTGCGATTATCTCCCTTTACGAATTGCGCAATGTTCTTGCTGATTTCCTGGGGGGCCCGCGAGTGGCTGTGGAGAAGACAGCGACAGAATAGTGCCGGGGAAGACTTAAACATTTATAACCAATCATTCAGTATGGGAAGGGGCGCCTTTGGGCACCCCTTCCGCAATATAAAGACCAACGAGGGAGGAAAACGCCATGTATACCATAGAAAAACAGGGGGATTTCGTTGTCTACCGCGACCAGGTGGAAAATGTTTCATTGAGGGTTCCCGCAGCGGATTGTGCCGGAATGATTCAGACAAAGCCCATCCCTCCCATTACGGATTTTGAAGCGTTCCGTCAGGCTGTGAAAGAACCGCAATCGGGGCTACCCCTTTCACAGCTGGCAAAGGACAAGAATGCCAAGTCTGCTTGTATTCTCGTGTCCGATTCCACCCGGGCGGTACCTACCGCTCAGGTTGCACCGGTGGTTGTGGCAGAGTTGTTGGCGGGAGGAGTCCCCTTGTCCGGCATTCTCTTTATTGTGGCCATCGGCGTACATCGGGAAGCAGGCGAAGAGGAAATGCGCAGTTTTCTGGGAGAAGAACTATATGGGAAGGTGCGTATCGAGAACCACACCCCCTTTGATGCAGACAATCTGATCTATTTAGGCAACACTTCCTCCGGGACTCCCGTGGAAGTAAACAAGCGAGCTTATGAGTCCGATCTACACATTCAGATTGGCAAGGTGGAGCCCCATGAATTTGCCGGATTTTCCGGAGGCAGAAAGTCTGTGCTCCCGGGAATTGCCAGTGAACGAACCATCATTACCAACCACAGGCCGGAAATGATCTTAAACCCCATGGCCGCTATCGGGGTGCTTGACGGAAATCCGGTTAATGAAGATATGTTAGAGGCTGCTGCCCTCTTCCGCATTGACTTTGCCATCAATTTCATTCTCAACAATTCTCTGGAGCCTGCGGCGATTTTCGCCGGGACCATGAAGGAAAGCCATTATGCTGCGGTAAATTACGTGCGTCAGTTTCTCGGCGTCGCGGTAGAAAAGCCGGACATTATTGTCACTACCCCCGGGGAACCACTGAATATAGATTTCTATCAAACGGTAAAATCCCTCATTGCATTGACGGAAATCGCCGATGAGACTACCACCCTGGTCCTTTACAGCAGTTGTCCCGAAGGAATCAGCTCGCCGGATATGTTGCGGGCATTTCAAAGCAGCGGCCGGATAGAAGAAGTGGTGCAGTATGCTACGGATAACTATCGGATTCAGATGGATCACGTTTTGCTCCTGGCCAAGATTTTCAGAAAAAAGGTGAAGATTGTGGTGTACTCACCCAATATTGAGGAGAAGGAGCTCGCGGATATGTTCTTCATACCTTGTAAGGATCCGGAGCGGCTTGTAGAGACCGCCTATTCCGCATGTGGAAAGTCCAATCCCAAAGTCCTCTTCTATCCCAGACCCCAGACAGGCCTGCCCATCCTTGCGGAGAGATAGCCTTTCTCCTCTCAATGCGGTGCGAACAATGGAAAATTGTTTTGCGTTTTTAGTGTGGAAATGATATACTTCTAATACTGTGGTGAAATCTTTCGGGATTCCATTTTAATACTAACAATCAGGAGGGTGCTTTAGATGAAGGGCTACACAAGCAACGCAATCAGAAATGTTGCACTTGTCGGTCATGGAGGGAGCGGTAAAACCACATTTTTGGAAGCCGCACTTTTATCTACAGGTGTAATCAACCGGCTTGGAAGAGTAGAAGACGGAAATACCGTTTCGGACTACGATAAAATGGAGATAGAAAAAGGATATTCCATCAACGCATCTATCGTGCCTGTAGAGTACAAGAAGATGAAGATCAACTTCATCGATACGCCGGGCTATTTCGATTTTGTGGGAGATGTGAATTCCGCAATGAGGGCATGTGAAGCGGCAGTGGTTTTTGTCGATGCCTTTGCCGGCGTTCAGGTGGGTACGGAAAAGGGATGGAATTCCTGCAAAGAGTATAATATCCCCACATTTTTTCTCGTTAACAAGATTGACAAGGAAAATGTAGACATCGATAAGGTTCTGTCCGATCTGAAGAACAAGTTCGGCACTTCCGTGGTCCTGTTGACAGAGCCCATTGAAGGAGACGTGAAAGAAGCCCTGACGGAAGCGGTAGCTGAAAGCGATGAGGAGCTATTAGAGAAGTATTTCGGGGGGGAAGAGTTCACCGATGAGGAGTTTGGCAGAGGACTCATGAAAGGCATCGCCTCCCGGTCCATTACGCCGGTATTGACCTGCAGCTCCTTGGAAGGAAAGGGTGTAACCCAGTTCCTGGATGCAATCCTCAAGTACGCTCCGGCTCCGGCTGACCACCCGGGCTATCCCGGCGTGGATGCCAAGGGGGAAGCGGTTACGAGAAAGTGCGATGTTAACGCGCCGGTTTCCGCCTTTGTTTTTAAAACCCTGGCAGACCCCTTCGTGGGTAAGATTTCCCTTCTGAAGATAATCAGCGGCAAACTTTCCGCCGGCCTTGAGCTCTACAATGCCAGAGCGGAAAAACCTGAGAAGATGGGCACCTTGTTCTACCTGAGAGGAAAGACCCAGGGAGACACTTCCGTAGTGGAGGCCGGGGACATCGTGGCTGCCACCAAGCTGCAATATACCCAGACCGGTGATACTCTCTGTGAAAAGGCAAATTACATTCAATATCCTCCTGTGGCGTTCCCGGAGCCATCACTGTTTATGGCCATCGAGACAAAGGTCAAAGGGGATGAGGATAAAATCAACTCCGGAATTCTCAAGCTCATTGAAGAAGATCCTTCTTTCACTCTGGTACGGAATGCGGAAACTCATCAGACTCTTATCGGCGGGCAAGGGGACATTCAGATCGGCATCGTCACCGCTAAGTTGAAAGACAAGTATGGAGTGGATGTAGATCTGGTAGACCAGAAAATCGCATACAGAGAGACCATCAAAGGAAACTCCGATGTACAGGGCAAGCACAAAAAGCAATCCGGTGGAGCAGGTCAGTACGGAGATGTGCACATCCGCTTTTCGCCCAGCCAGGAAATTTTCGAGTTTTCCGAAGAGCTTTTCGGAGGTTCGGTGCCGAAAAACTACGTGCCTGCCGTTGAAAAGGGTTTGAGAGAGAGCATGGAAAAAGGCCCCTTGGCAGGTTTCCAGGTTGTAAACGTAAAAGCCGTGCTCTACGATGGATCCTATCATGATGTGGATTCCAACGAAATGGCATTCAAGATAGCAGCCAGCCTTGCCTTCAAGAAAGGCATCGTGGAGGCGAAGCCCATCCTTTTGGAACCGGTAATGCATGTAGAGGTCACAGTACCCGATGAGTACATGGGCGACATTATGGGCGACATGAATAAGAGGCGTGGGAAGATCCTGGGGATGGAGCCTTTGCACGGCGGTGGACAAAAGGTTATCGCGGAGGTGCCTCAGGCAGAGATGTTCAAATATGCCATCACTCTTCGTTCCATGACACAGGCCAGAGGCAGTTTCATCATGAGCTTTGAGAGGTATGAAGAGGTTCCCGCCCACTTGGTAGATAAGATCATAGTCGCAGCAAAGGCCGAAGAACAATAACATCGGAAAGTGTAACAAAGACTCCACTGTGCATCTGTATAGTGGAGTCTTTTTCCTAACCAGCCACGGGGACAGACCCCTTGTCAGGTTTTCCGGCCACGGGGACAGACCCCTTGTCAGGTTTTCCGGCCACGGGGTCTGACCCCTTGTCAGGTTTTCCGGCCACGG
>CAYOYO010000129.1:0-5238 GCA_964408195.1 uncultured Oscillospiraceae bacterium
GCCATAAAGCGGATCCTAGGCGTTTAAATCCGGTAGCAGGTTAAATTTCCCACGCAGTTAACCAAAATCAGTAGAAAGCGAAACATCTTGTATAACAGTTGCGAATGAGAAGCAGATCGGAAAAGTTTACTAACCGCTGAAAGCTTCATTTTAAGCCATTCATGTAATACCGGAATATCCGGATATGTTTGGTGTTAACCAGGATTTGAATAAATCCAAATATTTGTATAACAAATAGACGATTTGTTATACAAGAAAGAACGATTATAGTTAATCTTGGTTAACTGAAGAGCAAAAATGGCCAGTAGCGGCCATTTTTTTGTGCAATTTTTGTCTGCGATTATACAAGAAACATGATGGCAGGACGATTCTGGTTAACTGACCGGCTTAAATAAGTTAAGAATACTACTGTATGTTTGTTTTCTTATATCTGATCAAGTTCAAGTATTCGTTGACAAATTCTGCTCCAACTTGCTGATAGCCAAGACTTTCATAAAAATGACGATTCCTATAGTCAGTTTCAGGAGTCGACAAAGTCCATGTTTGCACAGTCGAATAAAGATTTTCAATTAAGCGGATTACCTTACCGCCTATCCCCATATTCTGAAATTGAGGATCAATTGATATGGTGTCCAGTTCATAGAGATTATCACTAATTATATAAATAAACACGGAACCTATGATCATTTCATTCAGTAGGATTTTGTAAGCTTTTGCTTTCTCAAGAAAGGATATCATTTGCTCGTCAGTAGCCTCAAAAGCAGGGCAAAATTTATACCGGTGATAGGAATCTATAAAGGCAAGTCTTTGAATTCTATTGATCTCGTAAATATCCTCTGCCCATATTTTTTCAAGCTTTATATCCATACCTACCTCCATTCTAAGGCATTGTATCACGTGGAGAAATCCAAACCTGCTTGGCGTCACCCAGGGCAGGAATAGGTATTGAGTTCATGAATTCAATTGAAAAAGAGTTGCGAGATGCTATCAATAGGTCATAAGCGCTCTTATTTAACCCTTTTGAAAATCAATATCATAATTGAACCCAAAGCACCAATACATTGAAAGTTTACAAGTTCCCAACCATCATTAGCGTATTTTTTAAGAATAGCATCACATTTCTCCCTTAATGACCTCTTGTTGTCAATAATTGAATTAAATGTTTCTGTTTTATATTCCCACATGACTTATCTCCTATAATTTTTCTGTCTACCTTCGTGATTTAAACGTTCACGAAGTCTCCTAACGGGAAGAAGAAGTTTGATTTATATTTGGTGACTAAAGTGGGGGAGTGCTCTCGGCACTCCCCCACGGCTCATTTAATATGGATGGTGTGGTTCTCGGGAGGGATAACCTGGCCGACGATAGCGGTTGCGGGAATCTCACTCTGCAAATCCGCAAGCAGCCCGGCTGCCTGGTCTTCGGAGACAGCTATGAGCAGGCCGCCGGAGGTCTGGGGATCGAACATGATGTCAAGCAGATCCAAGGGTACGGATGGGTCTGCTATTATTTTGCCCTCCAGATAGGCTCGGTTGGAATAGGCGCCGGCAGGGATGATTCCCATCCGGGCCATGTCCCTGGCTTCGGGGAGCAGGGGCATGGCGGCGGCGTCAAGCCGGATGGTGACGCCGCTGCCGGCGGCCATCTCGTAAGCATGCCCCAATAGACCAAAACCCGTCACATCCGTGCAGCTGTGGACGGTATAATTCTTCATAATTTCGCAGGCTCTTTTGTTAAGCATGGCCATGGAAGCCACGATGGCAGCTTCGGTTTCTTCTGAAACAAGGCCTGCTTTTACGGCAGTCGTCAGGATTCCCGTACCTAATGGTTTGGTCAGGAGCAGGAGATCCCCAGCCTTTGCATTGTTGTTGGTCAGGACTTCTTCGGGCTTTGCGAAGCCGGTGACGCAGAGCCCGTATTTCGGCTCGTGATCCTTGAGACTATGGCCGCCTGCTATGACAGCTCCTGCTTCCAGCACTTTCTCGTAGCCACCCTGCATGATACCCCGGACTATTTCTTTGGGCAGGTCTTCCGGATAGCATAGAATATTCATTGCCAACTTCGGAACTCCGCCCATAGCGTAAACATCGCTTAGTGCATTGGCTGCGGCAATTTGTCCGAAGTGATAGGGGTCGTCCACCATGGGTGGAAACAAGTCCACTGTCTGAATCAGAACGGTATGGTCATCAATACGGTAAACCGCCGCATCGTCGCTGCTCTCAAATCCCACCAACAGGTTTGGATCATGGAATTTCGGTAAGTGACACAAAACTTGTGCCAGGGCATCGGGCCCGATTTTCGCCGCTCAACCGGCATTCTGGGTTAGTTGAGTCAGCTTGATATCTTTATCTGCCATGCTTCGGCCCCCCTTTCATAAGAAAACATCTTTGCTTAGTATACCTTCTTTCGCAGAATGACACAATCGGAAAAAGTGGGGTAAATTATCGTTGGATTCCATACTGGCGGATTTTATTGAAAAGCTGTCTCGTACTGATTTTCAGGCGTCGGGCAGCTTCCGCAGCGTTACCTCCGGTTTGACGGAGGACAAAGGAAAGATATTGTGTCTCTGAAATCCTCTTAAAATCACTGAAAGGAAGTATTTCACCGGGGAGATAAAAGGATTTTGATTCGGCTTTAACCTCCTCCTTTTTTTCTGCGGGTTCTTTACTCATAGAATAGAGAATAGGCAGACAATCCCTGGTGACTATGCCGTCTTCGGATAAGATCACCATGCGGTCAATGATGTTTTTAAGCTCCCGAATATTCCCGGGGTAGTGGTATTCATAGAGAAATTGGCGCGCTTCCGGGACCATGTCTCTTATTATTTTACGGTTATCCTCTTGGGATTTATTTATAAAGAAGGTTATTAGGTTATGGAGGTCTTCCTTTCTTTCTCTGAGGGCAGGAATTCGAATTACGACGGTGCTGATGCGATAGAAAAAATCTTCCCTGAAAATGGTGGAACGGATGGCCTCGTGCAAATCTTTGTTGGTGGCAGAAATCAGCCGAAAATCAATATAGGAGGGAATATCGCTTCCAATCCGCTCTATATGCTTGGATTCGATAACTCGGAGGAGTTTAATCTGCGTGGCAGGGTTGGTATCTCCGATTTCATCTAAAAAAAGGGTCCCCTCGTTGGCGCTGTGTATTTTACCGATGCGGCTCCTGGTGGCACCTGTAAAAGAGCCCTGCTCATGACCGAAGAGTTCGGACTCCAGTAGAGACTCGGTAAATGCACTGCAATTGACGGCTACGAAGCTCTTACTGCGGCGTTTGCTTAACCTGTGGATGTACCTGGCCGCAACTTCCTTTCCCGTACCGGATTCCCCAATCAAAAGAACATTGGCATCACTGTCAGCCACCTTCTCGCAATACTCAAGTGTTTTTTTAAACAAAGGGCTTTCGGTCGAAAGGCAATATTCCTCCATAGCAACGTCTCCTCTTCTCCAGGACCTGCGAGAGCCTGCTTATATCATATTTTTTCTTATAGAAAATGTCAATAAGAGCAAGAAATATATTGCTTTATTATAGAGAAATAAATTTCATACAGTGCCAAATAATTCTCGAACAAACCCGGAAGTGAGATGTATTTATTTCCGCCGTACCGCCAATCTTGTTAAATTTTCAACATTCTTTTTAAATATGGAGGTGTTTGAACTACTGGCATGGGTATTGCAATCTTAAAGGTAAACAAAGGAAACAAATGAAGAATGTCTGTAAAGAAATTTGTGAAAAGCAGTAATAGTAAAAAGGGAATAAGGAAATAACAAATCGTAAAGGACTAAGATGATGAAGGCATTAGTCGTAACCAATAACAGCAAGGTTTATGAAAAGCACGGGGTAAAGATGGAAGTACTCTTTCTTGAAGGAGCTTCCGGTTTGGAAATTCTGGAAAAATCCAGAGACTTGATCCATGGAGGCGCCAGGCTTTTATCACATCCCATGGCAGGAAGTCTGAAACCCAACCAGACTCCCTTTCGGTCTTTGCTGATGGAAATCCCCGAGACCAGCCGGGACGGGACCAGTCAGGTCGGAGTTTCTGTGGATTTCCAGAGTCTGAGGCTCATCGAAAACAGCATAGAAGCAGCGAAAAAATTTCTAATGATCAAGAGCGTTCCCAAATGGCCCTCTGCAATCCGAGAGGACTTCAAAACCGTCGATCTGTCTATTTTGGACAGTGCAATAAAATAAGCAGGAGGTGTATCACTTGAAACTGGAATTGGGAAGAATAAAAATCAGTGACGTGCAATTGGGAGATGTTACTAAAGTTGAGGGCGGCGTTCTTTATGTGAATGCCAAAGAGATTGAGGATCTGGTGCTGGAGGACGAGCGGCTCATATCCGCTAAGGTAGAACTGGCAAGGCCCGGCGAGTCCGTCCGCATTGCCCCGGTGAAAGATGTAATCGAGCCCAGGGTAAAAGTATCCGGTCCAGGATGTATCTTCCCAGGAGTAATGGGAAAAGTTAAAGGGGTAGGAAGTGGAAGAACCCATGCTCTTGTCGGTGCTGCTGTTGTTACTGTCGGTAAAATTGTTGGATTCCAAGAAGGAATTATCGACATGACCGGCCCTGCAGCAAAATACTGCCCCTTTAGCGAAACCAACAATATCTGCATCGTAATCGAACCTGCAGAGGGGTTGGAAACCCATGACTATGAGGCTGCAGGAAGGTTGGCCGGATTGAAAGCCGCGGCCCGCATTGGAGAGGCAGGCAGAAATGTGACCCCTGATGAAGTGGTCACCTATGAAACTAAGCCCCTTCAGGAGCAGATCAAACAGTATCCGAATCTGCCTAAGGTTGGCTATATCCACATGCTTCAATCCCAGGGGTTACTCCACGACACCTATTATTATGGCGTCGACGCCAAGGTCATGGTTCCCACCATCATGTATCCTACCGAGATGATGGATGGGGCTATCATCAGTGGAAACTGTGTGGCTCCCTGCGACAAAGTGACCACTTTCCACCACCTGAACAACCCGGTGGTAGAAGAATTGTACAAGCGTCATGGCAAGGATCTGAATTTTGTTGGAGTGATCTTGACCAATGAAAATGTATTTCTGGCCGACAAGGAAAGATCCTCCGATATGGTGGCCAAATTGGCGGAGTATATGGGGCTTGACGGGGTGCTGATTACAGAAGAGGGTTATGGAAATCCGGACACGGATTTAATGATGAACTGCAAAAAGGTGTCCCAAAAGGGAATCAAAGTAGTGCTGATCACAGATGAATTCCCCGG
>CAYOYO010000130.1:0-5223 GCA_964408195.1 uncultured Oscillospiraceae bacterium
ATAATAATAGTATAGTTATTTTTCAGTTCCAGTACAAGGTCTTCGATCTTCGCTGTAGATATGGGATCCAGAGCACTGGTAGGTTCGTCCATCAAGAGCACCTCCGGCTCTACCGCCAGTGCACGGGCAATGCAGACCCTCTGCTGCTGTCCTCCGGATATGCTTAGAGCGCTTTTTTTGAGCCGGTCTTTTACTTCGTCCCAGATTGCCGCATTCCTCAGGGAGCGCTCAACGATTTCATCCAGCTTCACCTTGGAACGAATCCCGTGAGTGCGGGGTCCGTAGGCAATATTATCGTAGATGCTCATGGGGAAGGGATTGGGCTTCTGAAAGACCATGCCTACCCGCTTGCGGAGCAGGTTCACATCCATACCCTTATAAATATCCTCCCCGTCCAGTAAGACATCCCCGGTAATCCGGCAACCTTCTACAAGATCATTCATGCGGTTCAGGGTTTTCAAAAGGGTGGATTTCCCGCAGCCGGAAGGGCCGATAAAAGCAGTGATCTCCTTCTCCGGCACAACCATGTTGATATGTTTCAGGGCCTGGAAATCTCCATAGTATAAATCCAAATCTTTTATCATTACTTTTTCTTTGTTCATATCTTTGTCACCTTCTTTGCAATTGCGGCAGAGATTGTATTGATGAGGAGAACGATCAGTAGCAGCACCACGGCGGTGGCGTAAGCCTGATCCGTATTAAACCCTTCACTGGATAGCAGATACATGTGGACGGAAAGGGTACGGGTGGAGGAAAACAGCGTTTCCGGTATCCGGGCAACGGTGCCCGCCGTGTAGATCAGGGCGGCCGTCTCTCCTACAATACGGCCCACCGCCAGGATCACCCCCGCCAAGATTCCCGGCACCGCAGAAGGAAGAACGATTTTACCTACTGTCCGCAATCTGCCCGCTCCTATTCCGAAACTGGCCTCACGGTAACTGTCAGGCACGGACTTCAGCGCCTCTTCCGATGTCCTCATGACAAGAGGAAGGATCATGATGGAGAGAGTTGCGCTTCCGGCGATGAGGGAATACCCCAGTCCCAGATATGTGACGAAGAACAGCATGCCGAAAAGACCATATACGATGGATGGAATTCCCGCCAGGGTTTCCGTAGTCAGGCGAATGGCTTCCACCAGCTTGTTTCCCCGCTTTGCATATTCCACCAGGTAAATGGCTGTGGAAATTCCCAGAGGAACGGCAATCAGAAGGGACAGGGCAGTCATGAGGAGGGTGTTGACAATGGCCGGAAACATGGAGACATTGTCCGAAGTATAGGTAAGGGAGAAAAGGGACGGTGTAAGGAATGGAATCCCTTTTACCAGAATGTATCCCATGAGGAAGAGGAGCATTCCCAAGGTCATGGCTGCTGCTACGTATACAAGGATTTTAAGTAAAACCGATGACAACTTTCCGCTCATAGGTTGGTCCTCCTTTTCAGGATGGAGAAGGTCAGGTTGATGATCAGGATGAAAACAAAGAGGAATACTCCTGTGGCAATGAGGACCTCCCTGTGTAGTTCCGCCGCGTAGCCCATTTCCAGCACGATATTGGCAGTCATGGTTCGCACCCCTTTCAGGATACTCACCGGCATTCTTGCCTGGTTTCCGGCCACCATAATCACCGCCATGGTCTCACCGATGGCCCGCCCGACTCCTAAGACAACGGCGGCAATTACGCCTGATTTAGCGGCGGGTACCACTGTGGCAAAGATGGCTCTTTCGTGAGTAGCCCCAAGTGCCAGGGACCCTTCATAATAATGGCTGGGCACAGCCCGTATGGCTGACTCGCTGACACCGATAATCGTAGGAAGGATCATGATGCCCAGGAGGATAGAAGCGGTGAGCATGCTGTTGCCGTTTCCTCCGAACAAATCCCGGGTCAGGGGGACCAATACCACCAAACCGAAAAATCCGTAAATGACAGAGGGAATTCCCGCCAACAGTTCTATGCCCGGTTTCAGGTACCGGTAAAACGTTTTGGGGCAGTAATAGGCCAGATAAACTGCAGAAAGGATCCCGATGGGGACTCCAAAGAGGATGGCTCCCAAAGTCACAGTGATGCTTCCCGCAATCATTGGCAGAATGCCAAAGGAAGGGGGAATGTTGCCGGGGGACCACTGCCGGCCCGTCAGGAAATCAAAGAGGCCGATTTCCTTTATGGCGGGGATACCGCCGGCAAACAGAAAAACGCAGATCAGCAGCACCGCCAGGATACTGGTCAGTGCGGCTGTCATGAACAGGTTTTTCATGATGACTTCTTTTAATTGCTTCATTGTATTCTCCAAATGGTGCATTTCGCGCAAGGGGACAGGAGCAGTTATCTCGAAGGGTTACTCCTTACGGCTCCCAATTAGAGGGCGTCCCAGGTAGTGGTCTCTCCTATGAATATGGATGTTACCGCATCAGAAGCTATGTTATCTGTGGGATTTTCTTTGTTGACGATTACTGCGATACCGTCCATGGCGATTACGGTGGGAGTAAGTTCGGCCAGTTCGCTGTCCTTCAGTGCCCGGCTTGCCATACCGATGTCACAGGTCCCGTCTATGGCCGCTGTCATTCCGGCTGAGGAATCGCTGGTTTGGATTTCGATGTCCGCAGCGGTGTTAACCTGCAGATATCCTTCCACCAGCTTTTCCATGACCGGAGAAACAGAGGAGGAGCCGGCGATTACGAGCTTTCCTGCGGGCATTGACCCGTCGTAGGCGGCTGCGCCTTCTTCTACAGCGATATATCCGCCGGAAACGATGGTCTGTCCATCTGCGCTCAGTATATAGTTTATGAAATCTTGTGCCAAGTCGGAGGGTGTGCCCTTTGTGGCAATATTGAAGGGTCTGGCTACCGGGTAGGATCCGTTTTTGATGTTTGACCCTGTGGCTTCCACACCATCAATTTTCACTGCTTTGACGTTTTCGTTCAGAGATCCCAGGGAAATGTATCCGATGGAATAAGGATTTCCGGCAACGGTGGTCATGACCACATCCGTCTTGTTTGCGATAATCGCTTCTACCGTGGTGCGGTCCACTTTATTGCCATTGGCATCCTTCTCTTCGATGCCCATAAGCTCCACGAAGGCACCTCTGGTTCCGGATCCGTCTTCACGGGATATTACGGTAATTTCTGCAGAGCTGTCAAATCCTTCTGCTTCCCCGCCGCAACCGGTCAGTGCAGCCAGCATTGCAAGCACCAGGACCAAACTTATCATGAACCTGTATGTTCTATTGGTTTTTTTCATTTTCTTTTCTCCTTTTATTCTCCTATTCATTGTTTCGTCCTTAGGATACGCAATAAATGTAAAATCCACTACCAAACAATTGTAAAATCCATGTAAAAAATAGCCACGGGGACAGACCCCTTGTCAGGAAAACCTGACAAGGGGTCTGTCCCCGTGGCTTATTCGGAATCAGTTATTGCTTTGGTGTGTCGGTCTTTTGCAGTCTGAGAAGCCGAAAGTTGATCAGTACAAGACAGGTTGCGCCGATTGCTACCGCCGTAAAGGCAGTCTCCAGACCGAAGGATTGACCGATGGCCCCAACCAGAGGAAAGACTATAAGCATATAGAAACTGAACACCATGCTTGATACGGACAAGAGGGTGGCCCTTTTGGCACTGGGAATCAACCTGTTGATATAATCGAAATAAATCACATAGGTCAGACTGTCAAAAAAGCCGATCGCCATAAAGGAGATTATCGCTGTTTGAAAGCTCACCATGCCCCAGGTGATTGCCATGAAAGCCATGGGAAGACAAAGGAGAAGAAATCGCTCCTTTACATGCTTTTCTATGCGGCTTGCGCTGAAACCACCCAATGCCCCAAACACACAAGATGCTGCGGCAATCCATCCAAAGGTCTGCTCATCCACCCCATTTTCTTTGCAATAAATCTGCATATAGTAGAAAATCACCACGGTAAAGACGGTCATGGCGTTGAGGAGAAGGATCAAATAGATCAGCCTTCGATTCCCTTTCATGATGGAAAAGCTGTCTGTGTACTGTGCCTTTATACGGTGAAGGATCTTCAGTTCCTGCCGTTCCTCTCTCCCAATGGATGTCTCGGTAAAAAAGAAGGCTACCGCCAGTGACAGCAGCACGATACCAATCTGACCCAGATACAGTGTTTTGTAGCTTTGAACGGCAATCCATCCGCCGAAGATCAAGCCCAGAGCCTGGGCCACCTGATAAAGCACTTCGTTCCAGCCGTTGACTTTCATATACCGGCCTTCTTCTTGGTTCTCCAGCAGCGAATCATACACGAGTGCATCGCCGGCCCCGGATTCCAGGTTATAGCCGATGGCGCAGAAGACGAAAGAGACAAGGTAGTGGCCAAAGCAGGTGCCGAAGAGGATCAGCAACAGGTCGGCGATCAAGAAGATCCTTCCCAGCATGCGGCTGAATTTTCTGCCGTAAAGATCCGCTACCGCTCCTGTGGGTGTTTCCATAATAAAGGAAGTAACATGAAAAACACCTTCCAGGATACCCAGCTGAAGGAGGCTCATTCCTTTTGATGCCAGATAGATGAGCCAGAAACCCTGGGTGAGGCTGATGCACATGATGAAGGTATAAAGATAATTCACCCTTATATTTCTTCTATATGGATTTTTAGTAAAAAACAAGCTCATAAACTTTCTCCGCCGGATTCGTTCTTCAGATTACTTATTGATAAAAATCAGCCCGGCGATGCAGAGCGCGATTCCCACCGCCTGGTGCCCGGTGACATGTTCTTTATATAACAGATAGCCCACGGCGATTAACACCACTGCCAGCAGGATATTGCAAACCAGTGAACCGATGCTGATATTCCATCCTGCTCTGTACAGCAGAATGAATCCCACCTCAAGTCCGACCACGCAGAGTCCGAGAACCGCAGGTGCCCAATTGACCAGTTTAAATTGAGCGGCTATATCTTTGGAAGGATCCGTCAGGAAGAACAAAACCAGTGCAAAGGCGATTCCTACAAGGTAGGTTACTATAATGCCAACCATGGGGTTCAGCTGCTTTGGAATGCTTTTGGCACAAATATGATACATGGCATTGGAACCCACGATGAGAACTACCGGAAGATAATATTTCAGCATGAAGAACTCCTTTTATTATTATAATGGTATTTGCAGCGGAAACGCCGACGATTCATTATAATATATGTAGGAGGAATCGTCATGTACTTTTGTGCTGAAAAGCCACGGGTAGCCACGGAGACAGCCCAGCCACTGAGACAGCCCAGCCAC
>CAYOYO010000131.1:0-5190 GCA_964408195.1 uncultured Oscillospiraceae bacterium
GAGGAGAAGGCCTTGGAGATGGACGAGATTTGACGCAGGGTTACAGAAGAGGGGGAGTCTTTGAGAGGTACCTTTAACATTTTGCGAAGAGGGGCCTGCCTGGCAGAAATCAGAGAGGATCATTTTCTGCTTGAGGTTGCCAACGATATGGCCTTGCGCTATGCCAATGACAACGCTGCGGACCTAAAGAAGCTCATGGAAAAGCACACCGGGAGAAAGTTGGGGATGGAATGCAGACTGTCGGATAAAAAGGAAAAAGGGCAGAGGGAGAAGTCCACCGAAGAGGTGGCCTGCGAACTGGGAAATTGCCTGAATATAAATATCATGGTGAAATAAGGAGGAAATCGATGGGAAAAGGAATGAGAGCCGGAAAGAAGCCCGGCGTCGGCGGGCAAGCTTCTGTGCAAAAGCAGATGCAACAGATGCAGGCAATGCAGAAGAAGATGGAGGAGATGCAAGCCAAGTTGGATGAGCAGGAAGTGACCGCTACCGCAGGGGGCGGAGCAGTCACTGTTACGGTAAATGGGAAGAGGGAATTGACAGGTATGATAATTCAACGAGAAGCGGTTGATCCCGACGATGTGGAAATGTTGCAGGATCTCATCATTGCCGCAGTCAACGAAGGATTGCGCCAGATTGAAGAGCTTTCTTCCTCGGAAATGGGGAAGCTGACCGGCGGTCTGGGGATACCGGGATTTTAGAGAGGATGACCTAGGCATGAGGTATTATGCGAAACCTTTGAACAATCTGATCAGTCAGTTGTCCAAACTGCCCGGAATCGGGGGGAAGACTGCGCAGCGGTTGGCTTTTTACATCCTTTCCATGGACGAAAAAGATGCGGTGGCAATCGCCGACGCAATCGTGGAAGGGAAGCGATCCATGAAGTATTGCGCGGTCTGTGGAAATCTGACGGATCAAAGCCCCTGCAACATCTGCTCCGACGGAGCCAGAAACCGGAAGGTGGTCTGCGTAGTCGAGAGTCCGAGAGATGTGGCCGCAATGGAACGAATCCGTGAATACAACGGGCTTTACCATGTGCTTCACGGAGCCATATCCCCTATGGAAGGTATCGGACCGGAGGACATCAATCTGAAGTCTCTGATCACCCGGCTGCAGGAAAATGAAATAGACGAAGTAATCCTGGCTACCAATCCCAATATTGAAGGGGAAGCCACGGCCATGTACATTGCACGCCTGTTGAAGCCCTCAGGCATAAAGGTCACCCGGATTGCTCATGGAATCCCGGTGGGAGGGGACTTGGAATATACGGATGAAGTCACATTGTCAAAAGCAATCGAAGGCAGGCGGGAATTATAGCCCCATCTGCTTTTTTGCCGTCTTGATCAGGTATTCATATCTGGATTTGGCTGCCATGATATCGTAAGTGGCGAAATCGATCAGGTCCGGATCCGTAGCTTCGTTGAATCGCCCCTCTGCCAGCTTCCACTGGATTTCCGCGTCCCTGATGGATGCGTAGAGCTTCTCCTCCTCCGTCTGTTCCGGAGGCAGATTCAAAAAGTGTCGGTACATTTTATCCGCTACTCCCTTCACTCCGATAAAATTACTGTCCATAATCACATAAACCCTTTCATCTCTTAGCTCGCCCCATTTGTGAAGCAAATGGATGGCGAACTTATGCAAGGAAATCACGAATTTTAATTCGTAGATTTCTACTGCTTTTGTATTCTATTGTATTCATATTCGGCATATTTTATACAAGCAGGAATCTCTGTATCTGCTCATGCAGCAAGCAGGGACGCAAAAGGCATCAAAACTCCCGGGTTCAGGGTGGGACAAAGGACGGAAAACCATGGAAATGAGCACGGAGATTGGAATTTTGCTGGCATACGGGTTTGGCATACTGGTTCTGTACATCTTAGGGTATTTGTTTCTGGTGCCTCTGAAATTTCTGGTCAAGCTTATCTGCAACAGCCTGCTGGGAGGGCTTTTCATCCTGGTTGTAAACTGGGTGGGCTCCTTTTGGGATATCCATATACCCCTGAACCTTTTGTCGGCGGTCATGGTGGGTGTTCTCGGACTGCCGGGAGCTATCCTGCTCCTCCTGTTGGGCCGTTTTCTCTAGATCAGGGCACTCCTTTCCCGGATCAGTGCTTTGCTACGAAGGTGCCATAAGCTTTGCCTCGGTTCTTCTCTTTATTGCAGTCTTTCGTCCAATTAACAGCAAACTAATTAATAGAATACCGCAAATATGTTGTTGCTTGTTTTCAGAAAATTAGATAAAATTAATTATCTTATTCGTTTTTATTTCTATTTTTTATGAAGGAGGAAAACACGGAATGAATGAAGTCGAAAAGACAGCCAAAGTTAATGTCGACGAACTTGGCATAAAGAAACACGACCTGAAAGTATCTACGGTAGTGTTCATGATTTTCTGTCTTTGTGCCGCCGGTGCATACGGAATCGAAGAAATGATACCGGAATCCGGTCCGGGTTTAACTTTAGTCATGCTGATTGTGTTGCCGTTTGTCTGGAGTACCCCTTTGGGTCTGGTTGCTTCGGAGTTGGGGTCTGCGCGGCCGCAGGAGGGTGGCTATTACAAGTGGGTACAGGAAGCTCTGGGAGAATTCTGGGGATTCCAGGCCGGCTGGTGGAGAACCATTTCCATCTACATAGACAACACTCTTTACGTTATTTTGGCGGGAGGCTATCTTGCCAACGAATTTGATTTGGGATGGGGCGGGGAGTTCGCCTTCAAAGCAGCTATTATTATCATATTCACTTACATCAATATCAGAGGCGTAAGGGATGTAGGCATCGTGTCTACCATCCTGTCTATTCTGGTTATTGTAGCCTTCGGTATGGTTGCTGTTTGCGGCTTCCTCAACTGGAGCCAGAATCCGTTCATTCCGTTTACCGCAGACGGAGAAATCATGGGCGTTTCGGGCATTGCCTTCGGTGACTGGGTCTATTATATCGGCATGGGCATCGCCATCGGCATGTGGATGTATTCCGGCTATGAGTCTATGTCCACGGTGGCCGGCGAAGTGACGAACCCTCAGGTTATACCGAAAGCCACTATGATTACGGTCCCCCTTATTATGGCAGTCTACATATTCCCCACCATGGGCGGACTTGCTTCTATGGGTATGTGGGAGGACTGGGGAACGGAAGGCGACGTAGTGGGGTATGCCGATGTGGTAGCCACCTTCTGGGGAGCCGGTTTTGGCGTGTTCTTCCTCATTGTAGCTATTCTTGCCCAATGTTCGATATACAACACATACATAGCCTCCGGATCCAGAGGGTTCTTCGCTCTGGCAGAGGACAATCTGGCGCCGCCGATTCTGGTCAAGGTCGACAAAAAGCATGGAGTTCCTTATGTTGCGGTGCTTTCGGTGGGTATTGTCAACTTGATTCTGTGCATGTTCGCTTTTAAAGTGGTGGTGGTCATCGACGTATTCCTGCTGGTTTCCGCTTATGTTATGATTTTCATTTCCGCCTTAATCCTGCGGAAGAGAATCCCTGAGGAGGAGCGAAAGTTCAAAATCCCCGGAGGTTACGGTTTCCTGTGCGTGATATGTATCGTCCCCATGCTCATCGCTTTCATTGCCTTCTTTATCAACGGCACCGACTACTTCATCGGAGGCATGGTGGGTATTGTTTCGGGGCCGGTTCTCTATATCTTTTGGAGGAGGATGTACGGGGGCCTCACAAAGAAGGATCCCGTCAAGTATCCCGGCAATCCCAAGACCGGTCTGGCTGTGGGAGATGTGAAGAGAATGAGCGTCATGTTCGCCATCCTCACCGTTATGGGTGTCATTGGCTCCCTCTTCCTTCCCTGGTTTGAAGGAGATTGGGGCAACGACTGGTATCTGGAAGTTTACGGCATTGAAGGTTTCCTGGACACCATGCTGCTTTGGATTAACATCGCTACCGGAGCGGCAGCAGTCATTGCCGTCATACTGGGAATCGTAGCATCAAAGGTCGAGCCCAAAAAGGCATAAGGTAAAGTGACAGATCTAATATGAGGCGGCCCTTCACGGTAGTCAGATAGGGATTGATATTTTCTGAAAAAATTCGGCATAGTCGTTAACCGCGGCTATGCCGTTTTTTCTAGGTTTTTGGGGATATCGACTGCCCCAATACAGTTATAAATGATGCGGATTCGCTGTTTCCTTCGTCCGTTTACTGATTCGGATTTGTAGACGATGATACGGTCGATGAATTCCCGTATGATTTCGGCATCCAGCTCTGTGATTTCAGTGTACTTTCTGACGAGTCCAAGGAATCGGTCCGTGTTGAGTGTCTTTTCCTTTGTGGCATCAATGGTCCTTTTCAATACGTTTGACCGCTTCATCAACTCCTGCTGCTCGGTTTCGTAATCGGCAGACATTCTGTGGAAACGCTCGTCTGAAATGCTGCCAATTACTTTGTCTTCGTAGAGTTTTTGAATAATCTTATCAATGGCCGTAATCCTTGCCTGAGCCTGATCGTATTCCTTTTGAACCTGCCTGAGTGCCTTGGCACGTTCCTTCTCCGAGTTACTCGTTACGGTTTCAATAAATTCTTCTTCACGATCCTTTGCAAAAGCCAGCACCTTCCGCAAATCCTCTGTTATAAGCTGTTCTACGACCACATTTCGAATCTGGTGAGAGCTGCATCCGCCTTTGACCTTGCGGTATGTAGCACAGACAAAATGCTCCTTGTCTCGGGTCCAGCCATTAGCCCTTACCTGATACAGCTTTGCGCCGCAATCCGCGCAGTACATCATTCCGGAGAGCATACCCATCTCGCCCATGCGGGAAGGTCTGCGTCTTCCGTCTCGTATTTTCTGTACGACTTCCCATGTGCCTTCATCGATGATGGCCTCATGGTTGTTTTCAAAGATCAGCCAATCCTCAGGCTTGTTCTGCACCTTGGTTTTGCACTTGTAGGATTTTTTAAAGCTCTTGAAGTTTACGAGATGGCCTAAGTACTCCATTCTGGCGAGAATGTCGGCTACCGTCCGCGGCTGCCATCCATAAGGATTTTCTGGTGGTCTGGCAGGTGTGTTGATGCCTTTGCTTCTCAAATGGATGGTAGGAACATTGACACACCGTTCCTCTAACTGTTTTGCAATCTGTGAAGGCCCAAAGCCTGTCATGCAGAGCCTAAAGATTTCCCTGACCACCTCGGCCGCTTCCTCATCCACAATCCACTTCATCTTATCCTCTGGGTCCTTAACGTACCCAT
>CAYOYO010000132.1:0-5185 GCA_964408195.1 uncultured Oscillospiraceae bacterium
CCTGACAAGGGGTCTGTCCCCGTGGCCGGTACATCTTTTTATGGTATTAAACACCAAGGGAGGTTATAATAAAAAAAACTACCGTTATGGCCAAGCAATGAGGATGAGGAATCAATAATGGCAGAATTTAAGAGATTGCCCAGACACATCGGCGTCATACCCGACGGAAACCGAAGATGGGCCGCCGCAAAGGATATGGACAAATCGGAAGGTTACGGTCATGGGGTATGGCCCGGTTTCGAGCTGTACGAGCTCTGCGTAGCCCTTGGGGTTCAGGAGCTTACCCTGTACGGATTCACAGTGGACAACACAAAGCGTCCGACAATCCAGAAGAAAGCCTTCCAGAAAGCTTGTGTGGATGCCGTGAAAGAGCTGGCAAACCGGGACGCCGATCTCCTTGTTTTAGGAAACACCGAGTCTCACAACTTCCCCAAGGAGCTGCTGCCTTATACCAAACGGACCAAGTTTGGGGCCGGAAAGATCAAGGTGAACTTCCTGGTTAATTACGGCTGGGATTGGGATCTGAAACAGAAGGATGGCATGGCCTCCGCGGATATTTCCCGCATCGATCTAATCATCCGATGGGGCGGGCGGATGAGGCTTAGCGGTTTCCTTCCGATTCAGTCCGTTTACGCGGATATCTTTGTGTTGGACGAGCTCTGGCCGGATTTCCAGGCGGAGCACCTGTACCGTGCTCTTCTATGGTACCAATCACAAGATGTAACGTTAGGCGGCTGAACCTGCCGAAGAAACCACCGGACATGGAGGACATAGACACAGGGTTCTGTGTCATTCTGCTATGATAGATATCGATGAAGTGGAAAAAATACTTGAGGAAATCGCAGCAGAGCTGCCCACTGAGTTCTATAAGGAACTTAACGGGGGGATTTTATTGTTGCCCCGTGCCAAGCGAAATCCAATCGGCAAAGACAACGACCTCTATGTCATGGGAGAGTATCACCACAGCAGTAACATGGGACGATATATAGCCATATATTACGGCTCTTTTGAGAGATTATACGGAAATTTGGGAAGAAAAGCGCTGAAAAAGAGACTGACTCATACCCTGAGGCACGAATTTACCCACCATATGGAATCCTTGGCAGGGGAGCGGGGCCTTGAAAAGAAGGATGAGGAGTTTATTAGAAAATATCTGGAATCAAAAGATAAATCATAAAGAGTGCGGAAGCGGGTTGCCACCGTGCCCGGCAGACTGGCCCAAAACCAGAGTAAAGCAACCAAAGCGGCGGGTCCCCTGCAGAAGAGGACCCGCCGTTTCTGATGAAAACCATCTGTCAGTTGGCATACTTCTCCATAAAACGCTGGAGGATAGCCGCCACCTGGCTGCGCTGTGCGTTTCCACCCGGATTCAGCATATCGCCGCTGCCCTGAACAAAGCCTAAGGCGTTAGCCCAGGAAAGGGCATCCTGCGCCCACCCGGAAACCGAACCGGCATCGCTGAACTTGGAGAGATCCGCTCTTGGCGACACGTCATAACCCTTGAGTTTGGCGTAATTCATCAGCATCAGGGCCAACTGTTCCCGACTGATGGAGTCGCCCGGCCCGAAATTACCGTTCAGGTATCCGGCAACAAGTTTATTGTCAGAAGCCCAGGTAACAGCATGGTTGTAGTATTGCCCTGCTTCCACATCGCCGAATGGATTGGTACCGGTCACAGCGGGTGAACCGAACATTCGATAGAAGATAGTAACAACCATGCCTCTGGTGCTGGTTGCATGGGGGCTGAACTTCCCTTCGCCGGTACCTAGCATCAGTCCGTTTTCCTGGGCAAACTGCACTGCCCCGTAGAACCAATCTCCCGCTTTCACATCAGAAAACGATAAAGCAGGGGGCGTTATGGGAGCCACAGGCGTTACAACAGCATCGGATCCGGAGTTGGAGTCACGAGGAGGCTTTTTCGCAGTTACTGTTGCAATTTCACTGTTTATACTTGCACTTGTGTTGCCCGTGGCCATCTCGTTGGTATTCGTAACAACACAATAGTAGTAAGCCGTACCCGGAACTCCGGGCAATGTGAAAGTATATTGGCTGTCTGTTGCATTTTCTATGGCTTCGCCGCCGACAACACTTCTTGTCGTATTCCGATACCATTGATATGACAGTTCTCCGCCGTCATAGGATTCTGCAACCGCCTTCAAGGTCACAGCATTGGATACCCAACGGGTGACTTGGGTGTTTTCAAGGTATACACCCGGTTTCACGGCGTCGCTATAGCTGTTAACTTCAGCCACAGCTTCCACCACAGCCCAGTTCACAACCCCGTCTTCCAGTCCCGATAACGTTCCTGTAAATCTGTACAAGCCGATTCTTGCCGGGTCGAACTCAGGGCTGGTTGTTGCCGACCACGTTACGTCCGCCTCACCTGTTCCTCCTCCCACGTATTCTACCGTGATCTTTGTGGGGAGTAAAGCTGCAGCAAGGTCCACCGCGGAAGCATGTGCTCCTGTGGGGACAAAGATAGGCTCCGCCAGATTTGCCGTAGCGATTTGTTTGGGACGCTCCGCCGAATCTTCTCCGAACACTTCATCGACGTTGTCAAGTGCTTCTACCGTTTCTGCCTGTATCCTGCTGATTGCCGCGTCCTGAATCGCCTGCAATTCGGGGTTCAGGGTATACGGTGACCCGATGGCTCTGCCAATCATAAGCTTGCCCGGGGTCTTTACCGCTTCGATGTACCATCTGCTCCAGTCCCCGATGGCTTTCAGCTCTCTATCGTAGCTTCCGGGAGCCATGGGGTCGGCCGCGTTGTCAAGCATCCACTGGTAATGATCCGCAGTGTTTTGCTTTTCATAATCCATACGGGTTTCCCAGCCCTTTAAAACCTGAGAAATCGTGTCTGCCGCTTCCGCTTCCCAACCGTTTGCCATCTGATAGGCAACGGCCGCAGAAACTGTTCCCACATCGTGGAATTCCGTAACGCTCAATTTATCAAGTGTATCGCATGAAGAATGATAAATGTAGTCGGTGAAATGCCATGTGAGGAGGGCCGGAATAAAGGTACCCACTGTATAAAGAGCGTCTTCTACAAAAGGTGAATGGTCCGAACCTCCTTCATAGGGGTTTGAATCAACCAGGAAATCCGGGTTGAGCTTTTCCTTTACCAGAAGGCCGGTCTGGAGATATAAGTCATTCAAATAGAAGCCCGGATAATTATTGACCGGAGTTGTAACCGAATCGGTACCCCCGGTCCATAGGGAGAATTTATCCGGCTTACGGACAAAGGTATCGTACTGCAAGGGGAGATTTGCCTGGCCTGGGAAAGTGAAATTTCCGTAACGATAGATTAATTGAGGATCTACCGCTTCTGTTGCAACATCCGAGGGGTCGGGAGTTTTTTCAATGAGCATGCTGGAGCCTGTCTTCGTCGGGTCGGCGCCGGTCATGTCCAGGTCTATGGAGCCTTTCACATTCAGGAACTCGCTCCTGTATTTCTCTTCCCACCAGTAGGTCATTGTGATCTCGTCGCCCCAGACAAAGGTTATGGTTCTTTCGGGTCTGGCCAACTGACCGCTATGAATCATTTCCAGCATGGTTTTGGCGATCACATAGCCCATGGCCACACCGGAAGCATTGTCGTGAGCCCCCGGTTCATTAATATGTGCGGGGATATAGATCCTCTCTTCCGGTTTTACCGCTCCTTGAATCTCTGCAACCAGCATTCGCTGGGGCTTGCTCTCGTATGTGCCGAGAGCACATACCGACATATAGACCGGTCCGTCGGCAAGCAATGCCTGCATGGCATCGAATTGATCAAGGGAGAAGTGGAAGGGAACCGTAGCGCCGGGTGCGGCATAATTGCCTATGCGCGAATACGGCACGTAGTTTGTGTACCAACGTTCTCCCTCAATTACCGGCATGTGGTAGTTGGGGGCGTCAGAGACCCTTACCAGGACGGCAAGAGCGCCTACACTGTTGGCGTAGTTGCGAGCGGTAGATCCGGTGGTTGTTGTGAGAAGTATTTTCCCCGCAAGGTCTCCCGCGGGGATACCGAGGGAGTTGCTGTTTGATGTCACCGTCCCCACATAAACAACCTGTGCGGTCTTCGTTCCGGCCGCTATGTTTTCTGCCGCTGTCTTTTCAGGGTCTGTAAGGGCGGTAAACGGTGCGTTGGTGGGAAGGTGCACTCTCTTGTTTACCTGTTGCATTTTCAGGTAATCCGGGTGGCCTTCTCCCTTTTGAAGAGCGTTGTAAAGCCAGGTGCCATCGTCATTCATGTGCTCCGGATAATACATGGAAGTGGGGTCGATGCAGTCGGCTAAAACATTGATTTCCTCGGCAAGAGCAGCTCTTTCTTCCGGTGTCAGTGAACCGGAGTCCTCCTCCTGCACCAGTAAACCAGAGGCCTCCCCCGGATCTTCCACGATCTGAAGGGATACGTACTGCGGGTTCCATGCGTTTCCGTTGGTGCCCTGGTTCTGGAACCAGACGCTGTCGCCCTGGTTGTCGGCGGTCGTTCTTTCGCCTTCCTGATAACCAACGTCCTCCAGCTTGCTCTTTATGTCAAGCATAACTTCGTTGAGCCAGTTGCCGTACGAAGTACGCCAGCCTTTGTAAACGAAGGCATCGTATCTGAGCATTTCATCCCCATCCAGGGCTTCGCCGAACAGGTCAACGATTTCCTCCAGTGTGTAATGATTGGAATGAAGAGCAAGGGTATTGCTCTGGCGGGTTGTGCTGTCGGCATAAGCAGTGGTGATACCGGTAGAGAAAAGTAGTCCTAATACAAGAACCAGGCAGATCAGCTTTTTCATTTTCTTATTATGCATAATAATAGTTCCAACCTCCTTGACAAATTTGTCTGTCTCCATTAAATTGCGCTTTCCCATTGTGAGCTCTTTATTTTGGAGTTTTCGTTCTTCATTTTTTTCTTTGTCAGGAGTGCTGTCTTTGCCGCTTAAGGATTTTTTTATATAAAGAGCTTCGTTGAAATCAGGTCATTTCCAAACCACCCCCCATTGCAGCTATTATAATGATGTAAATTTTCGATGACTTGAACTGTGTCAAAGCTGGATACGTAACCACGAAGAGGCCGGGGGCAAATTGACTCAAAAGTCGGTTCCTGTGTAGCAGGTTTTCCGGTGAGCCATTTATACCCGGCTTGTTGCATCAATTATATCCGGCAGGTGATATGGTGTCAACGGGGGACACAAGCCACGGCCCAAAA
>CAYOYO010000133.1:0-5057 GCA_964408195.1 uncultured Oscillospiraceae bacterium
ATCGGCATTATAATCAGAGAAATCGATTATATCGCTCCCAAGGTTCATGAAAACGTTGTCGAAATTATCCTGTGCCTGTCAGGCCAGGTCACCATATCCTACTGTTTTGAAGAGTTCACCCTGAAGACAGGAGAGTTTATACTTGTCGATAACGATGCCTACTACCTCTATAACGGCAATGGCGCCATCTGCGCGTCCTTTTACATCCACCTTCCATTTTTCAAAACGAAATACCCATATATAGACAGCCTTTTCTTTGTGTGCGAAGGAACCAGCGAAAGCAGGGTGCCTTTCGATACCTATAATCACAAGTACCTGAAAGCGATGCTTATCGCGTTGCTGACATATGTAACGGAGAACACAGACCGAAACCCCGAGTATGTGAATAAGATCAATAATATTGCATTAAGCATTGTTGACCTTCTGGTAAATAAATTCGATATTATCTTCTGGTATCACCCCGACCTTGCAATCCAGGATTCCGCCCTCCTCAGATACAGGATGATGATGGACCATGTCTTCAAACACCATACCGAATCCATCAATATCAGCATGCTGGCGGAAAAGTTCAATTTAAGCGAGATTTATGTTTCTGAAGTCCTCGGCGGCATATCATTGGGCTTTCGAAGGATGTTGAACTTCATCAGGGTCGCGGATGCAGCCCGGCTGCTTATCAGCACAGACATGAACGTCCTCAGCATATCGGAGGCCTGCGGCTTTTCCGATCCCAAATACCTCTATAAGTCTTTTAAGGAATGGTACTATTGTACACCAAACCAGTTTCGCAAAAAGTACCTGAGCGAAATAGGAAATGAAGATATGGCAAGCCAGCTCCGGCTCAGCGACATCGCCGTACCCCTGGAGCAGATGAGAAAAGAGCATTTTATTGATTGGTTCATGTAAGTACCCGGTGGTTGCCCCGCGACGAGCGGGCTTTTCCTTTCAGCTCTATTTTCAGGTTCGCTCATTCCTCGAATCCGGCCGTTCATATGGTACTTTATTTCAGGCCCGTCAACTCAGCAGGCCCGAAGGATAAGAGGAGAAAACAGACCACCACCGGTCTGTTTTGGCTTTTTGAGGAAATATTTTCTGGGAAAAGCCCAAAAATGACATTTTAATTCAGAATAGTCAGACATATTATACTACTAGGGAGAACTGGGCAACAGGTAGAATGATTCGACAAATGGGCCGGGGATCAGGCATCAGATAGAATCTGACGGCCGGCGGCATCAGCCGCCACCAGCCAGAATCAACCGCAGGCCCCGGACAGGAGGTTATCATGAAGGCAGACAAAGTATTGGTGAACGGCAGGATTTTTTCACTGGATTTCAATGGTTCCAGGCAAGAGGGGACCGCGGTTGCCATCGCAGGGGAGAAGATTATTGCTGTGGGCACCGACATAGAAATCCGTGAATTTGTCGATGCGGACACGGAGGTAATCGATTGTCAAGGGAATACCATTTTACCGGGATTATGTGATGCCCATTGCCATCCTTCGTGGGCGGCCAGCTTCTACATATCCTGTGACCTATTCAACGTGTTCAACAGCGGGGAGGAAACCGCCGAAGACATCATCGGAAAATATACAGACCGGGTGAAGAAGTATATGGCAGAGCACCCGGGCAACAGGATTATCCGGGGCATCGGATGGAACCTGGCCCATTTCAACGGCTCCACCGGCGAAATGCGGATGCCCACCAGGCACGACTTGGACAAAATATGCTCCGACAAGCCAATGGTTCTGGAATCCTATTGCCAGCATAACATCTGGTGCAACACGAAGGCAATCGAAGCAGCAGGGGTGACAGCGGAGACCCCATCCCCTGACAGCGGCGTCATATTCAGGGAAGAGGATGGCTACCCCCAAGGGGTATTCCAGCAAATGTCGGCCATAAATCTGATCAAAAAAGGGATCCCCGATTACGATTACACCGTAGAAGAATATAAAAACACGATAAGAAGATATCAAAGGGAACTGGCCAACAAATACGGCGTTACCCTGTTTCAGGATTGCTACTGCTCTGAAAACGCAAAGCAGGCTTATAGCGAGTTGGCCCGGGACGAGGAGCTGACTCTTCGCATCCGGGGCGTCCATATGGTTGACGCCCAGAGCAAGGAGGAAGACCTCAGAAAGCTCATCGAAGACAAGCGGAAATATGATGCGGGCGATTTATTTCAAATCAACACGGCAAAGTTTTTCCTGGAGGGGGACTTTGCCACGCTGGAGCCCTATGAGCCGGAAGTTCTGGCTGCCCTCGGGCTTTCCCCCGGTTACTTGGCCCAAACCCTTTGGGATGAGAAGGATGCCGTAGAATACATAGCCAAAGCAATGGACGAGGGCTATCAGATCCATTGTCATGCCATGGGGGATGCTTCGGTGAAGCTGGCAGTTGATGCCATTGAGGCCGCAAGGGCCATTTCAAAAGGGGAGCCGAATCGGGATGTTATCGCCCACGTGATGATGATCCCGGAAGGATATTATGAAAAAATGGGACAATTGGAACTGATCTGCGCAGTGCAGCCCAGATGGTCGATCTGGGACACGGATGTAGAAGATTTCTATATTTCTTACTTTGGTCGGAAAAGGGCTCTCGAAGTGTTCCCTATTGGACGGTTCACAAAAGCCGGGTGCATCGTATCTTTTGGAACCGACTTTCCGGTGACTCCGCCGCCCAATCCCTTCCACGAACTCCAGTGCGCCGTCACAAGAAGTGTGTTCAAAGACGCGCCGGATTATGAAAGGTTCAAGGGCAAGGTCCTGGGGCCGGAGGAGAATCCCACTGTGGATTGCATCACCATGGAAGAGGCAGTGAAATCCCTGACCATCAACGGCGCCTATCAGATGTTTCTGGAAGAGGATACAGGATCCATCCGGGTCGGCAAATCCGCAGATCTTGTCATTCTGAAAAGCGATATGGAAAATACGCCCCTGAAGGAGTTGTACGACCTGCAGGTGGAGAGGACCATCTTCAAGGGAAGGACAGTGTACCAAGGCTGACAGCGTTTGCAATTATTTTTTATATCGTTTTTGAAATGGATTTTTAGGAGGGGTGTAAAACTATGTCTGAAAATAATGTGGAGCTAAAACGAGTTCTAAGGTTACCGCAATTGGTGGCACAAGGTTTAGCCTATCTGTGCCCGGCATGTATTCTGCTCTATTTCGGTATTATTAACGAGATAACCAATGGACAGTTTCCGTTTGCAATGATTCTCGCTTCCTGCGTCATGGTGCTTACGGCTATGAGCTATGCAAAAATGAGCAGGAAATACCCTGTAGCCGGGTCAGTTTATTCCTATGTTGGAAAATCGATGCATCCAACGCTCGGCTTTATTGCCGGATGGACAATGATGGTTGACTACTTTCTTCTTCCCATGGCATGCTACTTGTCCTGCGGACTCTATCTTAACATCATGTTCCCGGTCATCCCCGTCTGGGTGTGGATCATAATCAGCATCGCATTCTGCTGTGCATGCAACTATTTTGGGGTTCAGATCTCATCCATTGTCAATAGCATCAATGTAATATTTCCTATTATAGCTGTCATTGTGACAATTACTCTTATTGTCATATATGTTTCCAATGGCGGGGGAGCCGGAACCCTTCTCTACAGCAAGGCAATCTATGATCCGGAATTGTTCTCATGGCCTGCAATCCTTCCTGCAGCAGGGCTTCTTGCCGTGGTCTTCGTAGGCTTCGATTCCGTTACCACATTTTCCGAGGAGACAATCAACCCGGAAAAAACCATGGGAAAAGCAGTTCTCATTATTTGTATAGGTGCAGGAATTGAATTCTCTATCCTTGCCTACATAATGCAATGCGGATGGCCGGATGCGCTTGGGCAAATGCAAAATCCCGATACCGTAATAACAGAATATTATGTGCGTATCGGTGCAGCATGGATGAATCCTTTATTTGTAGCATTGAATACTCTGGCTTGTTTAGGATGTATTATCGCCGGTCAGGCTGCAACTGCAAGAATACTCTATGGCATGGGTCGTGACGGCTTTATCCCAAAGAAGTTTTTCGGGTATATTCATCCCAAATGGAGAACCCCATCAAAGAACATTTTATTAGTCTCCGCTATCGGGTTTACAGCAATCCTCTTCCAGAATAGTTTGGCAAATGCACTGTCACTAGTATCCTTTGGCGCATTGGCAGGCTTTATTTTCACAAACATTTCTGTGGTGGCTCAATTCTGGTTTAAAGACAAGAGAAGGGATGCGGGAAGCATACTCCATTATCTGATCATTCCCATTATTGCTGCCCTGGTATGCATCTATCTCTGGATCAATCTTGCACCTGCAGCTAGGATTGTAGGCTTCAGCTGGATCGCATTAGGCATCGTATTCGCGGCCGTAACCACAAAAGGCTTCAAAGTATTGCCACCGGAAGTCAGATTTGAAGAAGTGCCTGAGCAGCAGAAAGTTGACATGCAAAACCTCTAAGAACACATAAAGCATTTTAGAACAAGGGAAACGCTTAAAACGAGGAAAAGTAAAATGACAACCGTACTTCGAAACGCCAATATTTACACCATGAACGAAGCCATGCCCCTGGCGCAGGCTGTTGTGATAGACGGTGACCGGATCCTGTATGCCGGGCCGGATGAGGAGGCCTCCTGGTCGGCGATTGCCGGCCAAGAAGCCGAGGTCCACGACATGAAGGGAAAATACATCTATCCCGGATTAATCGACAGCCACACCCACCCGGGCATGGTGGCCCAGAGCTCTTGGCATGTGAGGCTCTCCTGGACGGAGGATCTGGACGAAATACTGGAGTTCATCCGGGATTACGCCGAAAAACATCCGAAGGAAGAAGTCCCCTTCCTATATTTCGAATACTATCCCACAGACCTTTTCGGCGCAGAGAAGCCACATAAAAGATATCTGGACAAAGTATGCAACGACAGACCGGTAATGTGTCAGGATTTCGGAGAACATCAACATTGGTATAATTCGAAAATGCTTGAGGCCATGGGAGTTACCGAAAATACACCGGATCCCATTCCCGGTCTGAAAGAATTTGTCAGAGATGAGCATGGTGAGCCCACCGGCTG
>CAYOYO010000134.1:0-1538 GCA_964408195.1 uncultured Oscillospiraceae bacterium
TCGGCTATCATTACAGGAATCTATATTTCCATGCGAGGTTATTTTCAATAAGTGTGCAACGCACAAAAGGAGGAAGTAAAATGACAGAAGTAACAAGTCCAATGGCCGGAAGAGTTCAGGAAATCAACATCAAAGTCGGCCAGATGATCACCGAGGACGACGAGCTGTTCATCGTGGAAGCTCTGAAGATGGAAAATGTTGTCTACGGTGATCCGGGAGTCGTCAGGGAAATCCTGGTGAAGGAAGGCCAGGAAGTGGAAGAGGACCAGGTTCTGGCTATCGTTGAATAAAAAGGTTGAATAAAATAAGAGATAGAAAGAGATAGGAGGACGGGAAATGGACTTTGGATTTTCGGAAGAACAGAGAATGGTGCAGGAGATGGCACGGAACTTTGCAGAGAAGGAGATGGCACCCTTTATCGATGAGGACGAAAAGAATCATCACTACCGCCGGGAGATATTGAGCAAGATGGGTGAACTTGGTCTTTTGGGATGGAGCATCCCGGAAGAATACGGCGGCAACGGCATGGGCTGGATGGAAGGTGTAACGGCACTCTATGAGATAGCCAAAGTACACACATCCTGGAGATTGAGTATCAGCGGCAACTGCTGGGGTCCTGCAATGACCATCAATACATACGGAACCGAGGAACAGAAAGCCAAATACATCCCCGATCTGGTAAGCGGGAAAGCGGTGGGAAGCTTTGCCATGACGGAAGCCAACTCCGGCTCCGATGTGGGCGCCATGAAGACCTTTGCGGAGGACAAAGGGGACCACTGGCTGATTAACGGATCAAAGATGTGGATTTCCGGCGGTCATGTGAGTGACATCGGGCTTCTCTATGTAGTGACAACAGAGGGGGGAGGACCCAAAGGGCTGTCCTGCTTCATTATCGATTACAACAACACCCCCGGTGTGACCCGTATACCCATTCACGAAAAAGTGGGCATGTGGCCGGCTCCTACATCCGAACTGGTCTTTGAAAATGCAGTGGTACCGAAAGAAAACCTGCTGGGGCCATTGAACAAGGGATTCCAAATCTGCATGTGGCAGCTGAACAATACCCGTATGGGTTGTGCCACCGGAGCGGCTGCTTTGTCGGCTGCCTGCCTTGAGGGTTCTGTAAACTATGCCAATGAACGGATACAGTTTGGACAGCCCATCGGGAAGTTCCAGATGATTCAGCAGCAGATTGGGGAGATGAAGCTTGAAGACGAAGCGGCTAAACAGCTGGTGTTCCGGGCTGCCTGGCTGAAGGACCAGGGACTTCCCAGCCAGCAGGAAACTTCCATGGCCAAGCTTTATGCATGCAACGCTGCGGTTCATGCCGCCAATGTGGCCATGAAAATATATGGTTCCTATGGTTATTCTACCGAATATCCCTGCGGCAGATGGCTCAGAGATGCCAAGCAGTTTGAGACTCTGGAGGGAACTTCCAACATTCACACAACCATTGTTGCCGGCATTGAGCTGGGCTATCAACCAAACAGGTAAAAGCCCCGGGAAACCGGAAAACGGCATCTTGCCATTCAATGGAA
>CAYOYO010000134.1:1598-4946 GCA_964408195.1 uncultured Oscillospiraceae bacterium
GGGCATCGGGTCCGAACTCCCCCGGGTACTGAAGAAGAACATCGAGGAACTGAAGGAACAGGAAGACCTGGTGGAGAAAGAGGTCCAAAGGGTCAAGGAAGCGGGAAAGTCTACCGAGAAGATGAATGAGAAAGGGGAATGGACTGCCTGGCAGAGAATCGAGTATCTGGTTGAACCGGGAACCTGGTGTCCTTTACATACCATCTATGACCCCAACTTCAACGAAGAGGGAAATACCGGTGTCATAGACGGTCTGGGTAAAATCAACGGCAGGTGGGCCATTGTCATCGCTTCCAACAACAAGGTGATGGCAGGTGCATGGCTTTCCGGCCAGGCAGACAATGTTCTCCGGGTTACGGATATTGCCAAGCGCCTGCGCCTTCCCCTGGTGTGGGTATTGAACTGCAGCGGCGCTAAACTGATGGAACAGGAAAAGTGTTTCCCAAATCGAAGAGGCAGCGGAACCCCCTTCTTTCGTCATGCGGAGCTGCAAAAGCTGGGAATTCCCATAATAGTGGGTATCTACGGGACCAATCCTGCAGGGGGCGGATACCATTCCATCAGTCCCACCATCCTCATCGGGCATGAAAAGTGCAATATGGCAGTAGGTGGAGCAGGCATCGTCAGCGGTATGGCTCCCAAGGGGTATATCGATGAGGAAGTGGCTCAGGCTTTGATTGAAAACACAAAGAAATTTAAAGCTACCCCTCCGGGTAGAGTGGAAATTCATCATAAGGGCACCGGATTCATAAGAGATGTCTGTGAGACGGAAGAGGAAGTTCTGGATGATATCAAGCATTATATGTCCACCTTGCCGGCTTATGACCCCAAGTTTTTCCGGGTTGCCGATCCGGCAGAGCCTAAATATTCTCCGGAGGACCTTTACAGCCTGGTGCCTTTGAACCCCAAGCGCATTTATCCCATGGAAGAGGTTCTTGCCCGTCTCTTTGACAACAGCGAGCATATGGAATTCAAACGGGACTTTGGACCGGAAATCTACTGCGGCCTGGCCAAGGTAGACGGCTTCCTCTGTGGATTTATCGCCAACCGCCAGGGCGGCCTAGGCAGCAACTATCCAAAGTATGCGGATTACGACGGCATCGGAGGCAAGTTGTACAGGGAAGGTCTGATCAAGATGAGCGAGTTTGTTACCCTGTGCGGCCGAGATCGTGTGCCTCTTATATGGGTTCAGGACACGACGGGCATCGATGTGGGGGACACCGCGGAGGGAGAGGAGATGCTTGGTCTGGGCATGGCCTTAATCTACTCCATAGAGCAGTCGGATAACCCGATGATGACCATCGTTCTACGCAAGGGAACCGCTGCCGCTCACTATGTATTGGGTGGCCCTCAGGCCAACAACAACAATGCCTTCACCCTGGGAACCGCCGCTACGGAAATCTATGTGATGCATGGAGAAACCGCAGCTGCCGCCACTTATGCCCGCAGGCTGGTAAAGGACCAGGAAGACGGAAAAGCTCTGGACGAAACCATCGAAAAGATGAATGAGATCATCCGGATGTACAATGATAAATCCCGTCCGGTCTACTGCGCAAAGAGCGGTTTTGTAGATGAAATCGTTCCTTTCCCCCACTTGCGTAACTATTGCAAGGCTTTCGTCGGGAGCTATTACCAGAATCCGGAGAGCATCTGCGCAGTGCATCAGATGATTCTACCCCGCATCATAAAAGGATAAAGAGCAGCAGATTCCTGCCACCCTTTTATTACAGTAACCTAAAGAGGGAAGGCCGCCTCAGGGACGGCCTTTCCCCTTTACATTATTTGCCGTCCATTTTATACTGTATGGGAGAAGGACAGGTGTTTTGATGTGAAACGCAACATCTGAGGGTGATTGTCTCAGAGTGGATTTCGAGATATTGATTTCACTGGAAAGGATCAGGTTTATGCCACAATCTCAACTGTTGAATTCCTCCAGGCTTCTCACGGTAGAGCTGATGATGAACAAGAATTTCAAGTCTCTGAAAGAGGACGATTCATTGCGGACCGTGATTTCTTATTATCTGGAGTACCGGATTAACACCCTTCCGGTGGTGGACGAACAGGAAAATCTGGTAGGCGTGTTCCCCAAAAAAAGATTATTCCGTGCCCTGCTGGAAGGGGCCGGTCTAAGTGAGCCGGTTAAAAAATACATGGTGGACCGGCCGGTCTTTGTAACCACAGACCGTACCTACGATGAATACTCCCTGGTGGTGAGTGTGACAAAAAGCCGGGTGGACAATGTGGCCGTCCTGGATCAAAAGGGCAAAGTGGTTGGTATGATCGGCACTGCCGAATACCTTCGCGCCAGCCTGGATGTGATCACCCAACAGGTTCAGTACTATAAGGACGAACTGAACAAGTGTACCAGCGGCGTCAGCCGGTTCGACCAGATGATTTCCTACAATCCCGTATTTCAGGAGATTAAAAAGGAAGCCCGCATCATTGCCCGAAGCACCTCTACAGTGTTGTTGACCGGGGAGAGCGGGGTTGGAAAGGATATGTTTGCCCGCGTACTTCACGAGGCAAGTCCCAGATCGGAAGGTCCCTTCATCAAGGTGAATTGTGTATCTATCCCCGAGTCCCTCTTTGAGTCGGAACTCTTCGGCTATGCCCCCGGGTCCTTTACCGGTGCACTGAAGAGCGGAAAGCCCGGCTATTTTGAACGGGCCAATCACGGCACTGTTTTTCTGGATGAGATTGGGGATATGCCCCTGTCCATTCAAGTGAAACTCCTCCAGGTGCTTCAGGAAAAAGAATTCACCCGGGTAGGCGGAACGGAAAAGCAGAAGGTGGACGTACGTATCATCGCCGCCACCAACCGGGACCTGCGGGAAGCGATCTCGAAAAAGGCATTCCGGGAAGACCTGTATTACCGCCTGAATGTCATTGCCTTTCATCTGCCTCCTCTCCGGGAGCGGCCGGAGGATATCGTCCCTCTGGCCCAGTCCTTTGTTCAGAAATACAATCCCATCTTAGGCGCAAGGATTACCGGAATCCGGGAATCAGCAAAGGCAGCATTGCAGCAGTATGATTGGCCAGGGAACATCCGGGAACTGGAAAATGCCATTGAACGTGCTGCCAACTATGTCTGGGAGGGAGAAATCGATATCGACAACCTGCCTTCCCAAATTCGCAAAGGCCCGGCTGCTATCAAAGATCCAGGCCCCTCATATAAGGGAACCCTGATGGAAACGGAACGGGGCCTTCTGCTGGAGGTTTTGGAAAAGGCCGGAGGAAATAAAAGCGCCGCAGCCCGTCTCCTGAATGTGAGCCGGTCAACCTTCTATGAGCGGCTGTCCAAGTATGGCATCAAATGACAGACAAACATGATGAGAAGTGAGGTGTTTA
>CAYOYO010000135.1:0-4941 GCA_964408195.1 uncultured Oscillospiraceae bacterium
TCACCCACAGGAAGCTGATTTTCCTTGGATTCTGTTACGAGAATGCTGCTTTCCCGCAGTAAAATGCCTTGGAAATGAAGGGTGCTGTCCCCGGCATCCGGTCCCTTTACCTCCCCACTCGAGCAGGCAGTGGCAAACAGACCCAAAACAAAACACACACTTAGGATGGCACTTGCGGTCCTGATCCTCTTTAATCCGGAATTCATGATGATACCCTCCAATTTGGGAAACGGTTCCGGTGGACTCTGCCGACATGGCATCCCGGAAACCGCTCCCCCTGGACTGCTACTTTTTGGGGTTTGACTTACTTTGTTGGCATTCCGGGCATAGTCCCTCAAAGATTCCACGGTGCCTCACAACGGAGTACCCGGTTTTCTCGGCAGCCTCCCTATCCAACTCCTCATTGTATGGCAGCGGCACATCGCAGACCGCACTGCAATCGGTGCAATACAGGTGATAATGCCTGTCGGGACGGGACTCAAAGCGATCCGTACCGGGAAGCTTTACATGGAAGATTTGCCCCTGCCGGTCCAAGAGTTTCAGATTGCGATAAACGGTACCCCGGCTGATTCTGTCATGGACAGCCCGCAACTCCAGATAAATCTGATCCGCACTGGGGTGATCCTTGCGAGCTTTCACAGCGTCCAGTACCAGCTGGCGCTGTTTTGTATTTCGTTGTACCTTCAATTTCCAACACTTCCTTTTAGACAAAGAGTTAGATGTGGCTGTTGAGCGTCGCCTGGATCAGCCCGTTATTGTCCAGCTTGGAAAGCTCTTTTACCTTGTCGAAATCCAGGCCGGCGGCTTTTGCAAAGCGTTCTCCATACTCGGGATCCGCAAGGTAGCAGTGTGCTCCGTGGCGATATTTTATGTTGGCAGTCACGGAAGCCATATCTGCCGCAGTGTTTTCAATGAGGATTTGCTTCTTTTCCTCGGTCATGACGCGCCACAAATCCCCGCCTGTGCGGAAGCAATCGTCGGTGGGATCTTCCTTGGGGTCATACCGGTACATGGCGCCTTCCAAATCCAGTGGAGGTTCCATGACCTCAGGCTGAGCCGCCCACACACCATAGCTGTTGGGAGTGTAGGCAGGAGCGCTGCCATAGTTGCCGTCAACCCGCATGGCACCGTCCCGATGATAGTCGCTGACAGGAACTTTGGCCCGATTGACGGGAATCAGGTTGTAGTTTACTCCTAAGCGATAACGATGGGCATCCCCATAGGAAAATAGCCTTCCCTGAAGGAATCGATCCGGGCTGAAGCCGATACCGGGCACCACATGAGCCGGGGTAAAAGCTGCTTGCTCCACTTCGGCAAAGTAGTTTTCCGGATTACGGTTTAACTCCAAGACACCCACCTCAATGAGAGGATATTCCGCATGACGCCAGATTTTTGTGATATCGAATGGATTTTCATAGTGGTTTTTCGCCTGTTCTTCCGTCATGATCTGGACATACATGGTCCATTTGGGGAAATCTCCCCTTTCAATGGCTTCATAAAGATCTTTCCCGTGATACTCCCGATCCATACCGTTGATTGCTGCCGCTTCTTCGTTTGACAGGTTCTTGATCCCCTGCTGTGTTTTGAAGTGGAATTTGCACCAGAAGCGCTCGTTCTTTTCGTTATAGAAAGAGAAGGTGTGCTCTCCGAAGAAATGCATATTCCGGAAGGAAGCAGGGATGCCCCTGTCGCTCATGACAACGGTGATCTGATGGAAGCATTCCGGTAGCAGGGTCCAGAAGTCCCAGTTGTTCTGGGCGGAACGGCGCCCGGTGTGAGGATCCCGTTTGACGGCCCGGTTTAAGTCAGCAAAATTGTGTACATCCCGGATGAAGAAGGTTGGGGTGTTGTTGCCCACCAAATCCCAGTTTCCTTCCTCGGTGTAGAATTTTACGGCGACACCCCGGATATCTCGCTCGCAGTCAGCGGCGCCCCGCTCCCCTGCAACGGTGGAAAAGCGGATAAACAGCTGGGTTTCGGCTCCGGGCTGAAGGGCCTTTGCCTTGGTATACTTGCTGATGTCATGGGTCACCGTGAGTTTCCCATATGCTCCCCAACCTTTGGCGTGCATGCGGCGTTCCGGAATGACCTCCCGGTTGAAATGCGCCATTTTTTCCATCAGCCATACATCCTGCATCACAACGGGCCCTCTTGGACCGGCGGTAATGGCGTTTTCGTTGTCGGCTACCGGTGCGCCGACCTCATTAGTCAGTTTTTTGTAATCGTCCATGATCCTACTCCTTCCTTACTGAATAAACATCGTTTGGTTATAACGGTCTTATATGAGATAAGCAGGCATTTTCCGAGTGAAAACGCCTACAAAAATAAGCACATTGCCAGCAGCCACAAATAAACACAGCTTTTGGGCAACATGAGCATACCGATCATTGGTTTTTGATTGGCCCAAAGCACTACGGGAAGATAGAAGAAAAAGCTGAGGAGGATTGCCAACCAAGCCAATACAAACCCCGGTTGGACACTTCTATACTGAAAGAACAGACCCGCCGTCAGGATGCCAAGCAGGAAAAAAGGGATGTTCCTCAAGATCCCCCAGTTAAGAGGAGGATAACGCTCCTCCCATTTATTTTGAGGAAACAGGCACAACCCGATGCGTACAGCGGCAAGGATGTAGATAACCCATGTCCAAGGGAACATGACTTCCGATTGAAACAACATTAACCCGATTTGCCACAATAGCACATAGAACAGGGTCATGGTGATGGAGGCAACCTGCTTTCCCCGCCCCAGAGCCCGCTTCAGTTGATCTTCTCTTCCGGTGAGGATGGCATAGATTCTTGGAAACAGGTGAAATCCATCTCCCCCCGCAAGGACCAGCGCCATGACGCCAGCAAGCAACCGGGGAAAATTTCCTGCAGAATCAAAGAGAAGAATGGCCCCGATGGTGGCTGCTCCGGCAAGATAAATGCTGTCAAAGGCGGCTTCGACAAAGCCAAATACCCGCTTCATGATTCCTCTTCCTTCTCTCTGCATCTCGACATCCACATAAGATGCCAGGTTACTGCGACGCCAACGAAAAATAGCATCATTTTGATCCATGCTGCATCCGAGAGGAACATGGAAAGCAGAAGCCCTCCCCAAAGCCAGATCATACTGAAGGATAAGGTCTTCTTGGAGAGTCCGCATCGATTTTCATAGTTTTCGATATGTTCTTTGAAAAAAGGAATTTCCATAATCCGCCCTTTGATGCGGGGTGACGAGGAAAAGCATGCAAAGGAAACCAGGACAAATGGGGTTGTAGGCCATACGGGCACCAGTAACCCGATTGCCCCCAAACCAAGAAAGAGAAAACCTAAGCCGGTGAGTAAAATTGCTTTCAATCCCCACGTCACCTCCGCTTCCATCTTATTAGGACTTATTACTAATAATAAACCACTTTTGACTTTTATGCAACCCAAAATACCTCGGTGTCAGACCCCATTGACTGGTCTTGGTTCTATTTGGGGTTGCGAAAGGCGCAGGGGGATGATGTAATACATTTGCCGCAGACCTGGCTTCCTTCGGTGCCTTCCCTGTCTGTCCCCTGACCCGGAGCTACTGTGTAGGAGCTTCCGAACTCCCTATAAATTGCCCCGTTCTCTTTCAATAAAGAATAGCATTTCTGCCTTTCATATCCGGTAATGCTCAAGGCCTTCACGGGACAATGTTTCACGCATATGCGGCAGCTTCCGTTCTTCTTATACAGACAGAGCTCCTCCGTCTTCGGAGAATCCGGCTCCACATAAAGATTCGTCACCAAGGTAAAATATCTGCCGCAGCACCCCACCGGGGTAATCAGCATATTATTTAACCCGAAAGTCCCAAGACCCGCCGCATAAGCAAAATGCCTATGGGACCAATTACTGATGAGACTGCCCCGGTCAAATGTGGACGTCTCTTCCGAAACTGCAGCCTTATATCCTTTATCAGTTAAAAACCTAATGAGATGCCTATTCAGGAAGCCAAACATGACATTTGTCTCCTCGTAGGCCAATGCCCATTCTGCGGCAGCGAGCCTCCCGGCTATCCCGTTAGCTTGTGCCAGTTCCTCCGTAAAGGGAACATAGTAGGCTATCACCGTAATAGCGTCTTCCAGAACATCTGTCGGCATAGCATGGTCGGGGCTGATGGTCTCTTTCAGCGCCAGGATGTAAGGATGTACGGCATTTGCAAAGCCCACCAGCGGAATCCCCCACTTTGTGGAAATGTTTGATTGGCCTGTATAATTTTCCACATAGCTGCAGATTTCCCACCGGATGCTTTCTTTCAACAACCGGCCTGTTTCATGATTCATTGCCTAACCACCTTTCCCTTGTAAGCCCAGCCGGCCTATTCCACAGTGATACCGGCGATCAGTTCCTTCTCCATCTCCCGGCGATGAGAAGGGGTGTTAATCCCCGGCAACCCCCCGGTATGAAGAAAGATTACTTTTTCTCCTTGCTTGATATCTCCCGCAGCCACCATGTCCCGAATGGCGGCATAAACCTTCCCTGTATAGCAGGGATCCAAGAGAAGGGCCTCCTTTCGGGCCATTTCATAAATTGCTTCTCGTACTTCTTCCACCGGGTTGTTGTACCCGCCCCGCGTGAATTCGGTGCGAATATCAAAATCCTCCGGACCTGCGGAAAAGTCAAGTCCCAAGGCGCCCTTACAAAGGTTGAAATAATCCAGAGCGTAGGATTTCACGTCCTCATAAAAAGGTCCGATGAGGATGCCTGTGAGCCTGGCAGAGGATTTGTGGAGCCCGCAAAAGAGGCCCATATAGGTACCCATACTGCCTACGGCCACAAAGACCCGTCCGTCTTGCGTCTGCTCCAAAAGCTCCTTTGCACAATCATAGTAGCCCAAAGCGCCAAGCTCGTTTGAACCCCCCACAGGAATAAAATAAGGCGTTTCTCCTGCAGCTTCATATTTCCTCATCACCTTGTCAACCAGGTCCATGAG
>CAYOYO010000136.1:0-4937 GCA_964408195.1 uncultured Oscillospiraceae bacterium
AACCGGCACCAATTACATAGTAGACATCTTCCTGCATATTATTGATAATATCGGTAGCGATTCCATTAAGCGACTCTTGAGCAGATACAAACCGGGCTTTGGCTTTTTGCATGTTTCTTTCATTGCCGGGCACCTTCATGTAGCCATATAGCCTTGTATTGATGATACCCTGTCTGTACAGGTCTTCGTCCAGATCCATTACTTCGCCATCCACAAGATTACCGCTTCTGCTGTTTAAGTATTTAAGCGCAGCGATTCCCGCGGATTTAGGTGTTATTGCGTAAACAGCCGAATGTATTTTTACTCCTGCCGGAATACCTAAGACAGCAACTTTGTCACCGGTTTGGCTATAGACATCCCTTGCGGTTCCGTCGCCTCCCGCAAACAGAAGCAATTCAACGCCTTCATTCACCATAGCTTTTGCGGCCTTTTTTGTATCAAACGAGGTTGTTGCATCGCTGTTACAGCGATACACAACCTCAGTTTTAAGACCGCATTCTTTTGCTACATACTCTCCCATGCTATCGCCGGCAGTAAGCAATACAGCTTTTTCTTTTAATGATGAAAGCTCAGCCAAAGCTATTTTAGTGCGGTGGGAGGCCTCGGACCTCCCACCCCTTCTTATCGCTTCAGCAACGACAGCTTCACCATCGCTCCCCTTTAGTCCGACTCTGCCGCCAATCCCTGCAAGGGGGTTGACGATCAAACCTATTTTATACATATTCTCCATATCTCTTAACAAAAGCTCTCCAGGTGGTTGCCAAGGCTCTAAAATCCTCTTCAGTCTCCGATTTTGTGGGAATGCTTGCAGGCAAATGTCTGGCAGCTTTGTGAGGCGCAGACTTGACCATGTCCGGATCACTCTTGCATTCTTCTGCTATGAGTCGGAGCACTTCTACATAATAGTCAATATCGTCTTTATTGTAACTTTCACAGGGCTCCGGAGTAAAGGGTTCCGGCACAGTAAAGGGATGATGAGACATCCACAACTCTGTAATGCCGTAATCTACAAGCCTCTGGTTCACTTCGGACGCACCGCAGCCGGTTTCTTCCATCAGCTTCTCAAAGGACAATCGGGTCTGTTCCATTCGCCTCCTGCCATCGTCATAATAAAGGCTTGTGCCGGGCACCTTGCTTAGTACCTCCTTCAGCATGTACTGATTGTTCAATACGGAAATGACAGCTGCCTGTCTCAGCCCATCGATACCCAGATTCATGCACCACATATATGCCTTTAATACGGCTGTCATGTTGCCGAGAAAATACTTTACATATCCAACGCTGTTTTCCCTGTCATGATCTGTGTAGTACCTCGTACCGTCAAACTCAACAGTGGGTTTTGGCAAATATTTGATGAATTCTTCTGTGCAGCCCATCGCTCCGCAGCCCGGTCCGTCCGAACCGTGAGGTGCGGAAAAAGTCTTGTGCAGGTTAAAATGCATCAGGTCAAAACCCGCTTCCCTTGCCCTTGCAACGCCGATCAAGGCATTTGCATTAGCCTGGTCATAGACACAAACTGCTCCCACCTCATGGGCGGCTTTGGTGAACTGATCAATTTTATCATTGAATATACCTGTATCCTCGGGATTTGTTATGAAAATCGCTGCGGTCTTTTCGTTTAGCGCCGCCTTATATTCATCCCAGTTTGGCAAGCCTGTTGTTTCATCCGGCATAAGCGTGATTACTTTATAGCCAACGGCAGAAGCAGCAGCCGCATCAACTGGATGAGAGTGGAGGGTTGTAACGATTTCTGTTTTGCCTTGATTGCCTCTGTCTTCATGGTATTTTCTCACCATCTGTGCATTGACGTATATGGCCTGGCCCCCACCGGAGGGAAGGAATGAGAATTTATCCATCCCTGACAGTGCCCTCATCATCAGATCGGTCTTGTAGTGAAATTCAAGAATCCCCTGCATGGTCTCATCCGGCTGTAAAGGATGTACCTGCTGAATTCCCGGATGTCCCATCATGTGCTCCTGAACCTTAGGATTGTATTTTAATGTACAGGTTCCCTGTGAAATACCCAACGTATTGTCCGATCCCATCATCTCCTGTGTGAGTCGGCTATAATGCCTGACAAGACGAGGTTGGTTCACCTCGGGCAGATTCAGTTTGGTTTTTCTTTTTATACTCTCAATATCCCGAAGAACGCCATCGGCTTCCTTCTCAACTTTTTCGTCTATGACAGGCAACAAGACGCCTCGTTCACAGGGTACTGAAAGTTCCATAATGATTGGTTCGTTCCATCTTGCCTGATGAAACTCTCTGATTTTTACGTTCCCCATTTTTTTGTCCTCTCAGCCCACTTATTTCAATATTTCTTTCATTGATTCTGACAAATTGTCGATATCCCCGGTGGTATGAATTTCAGTAATACAAAGAAGCATACAGTGTTTCATATTGCTGCACCGTGACAAATCATATCCGCCAATGATGCCTTGATCCAATAGTTTCTGATTGATTTCTTGTACGCTATAACCTGTGTCGCTGAAATCCACAACAAATTCTTTAAAAGTCGGCCCGCTGAATCGGATTGCCACACCTGGAATCTCCGACAGCTTCTTTTTGGCGTATTTGTTTTTCTTAACAATGATTTCTCCCACTTCCTGCATTCCCTGAGGTCCCATCGTTGCCAGGTACACGCCTGCAGAAGCGGTCCATAAGCCTGCACTGGTTCCGGTGAATTCCACGCATTCTTCCCTTATCTCATAGGAGGTCCTGTCAAATGAAGCTTCGAAGCTGAAGGCGATCTCACCTTCAACAATGGATGGCGAAGCGGCATACATCATGTCTTTCAATTGGTAGGCATATCTGGGATCATCTTTTACCATGACATATCCACCTACGCCTGAGCCGGCAAACATAGGAATACCCAGAGAATGAATGTCTCCACAGGCAATGGTCGCGCCGTAAGCACCGGGAGCCTCAAGCAACCCCAAGGAAATCGGATCTGCATAAACGACAAACTCTGCTCCTGCTTCCCTGGCCATTTCGCTAATCGGGCGGGCATTGACCTCTATGGTTCCGAAGAAACTGGGATTTTCGATTACAACTGCTGCTATATCGTCATTCAGTTTTGCCTTCAAATCATCCACATCGATCAAACCCGTTGCCTTATCATAACCGAAGGGCAGCATTTCGCAATAATTGCCATCGATCTGTTTCATGTAGTTCTTCGCAATCTCTATCGTAAAAGGATTGAAGTTCTCTGCATAAAGCACCTTTTTTCTGCCCGTGATCCTTGTTGACATTCTGATTGCATGGCCAAGAGAACTGCCGCCGTCATACTGGGGAAAAGCGATCACATCCATGTCAAGGAGCTCAGCCATTTGGCTCTGGTATTCAAACTGTAGCTGTCCTCTTCCCTGATCACCATAATCGCTGGTGTAAGCTGTGTAGAATTCGCCTCGTTTTAAAACCTCTTCCACCACCGAAGGAATATAATGCGGCGCACAACCCACCCCCAGAAAGCAGCTGCAATCCAAGGCGTTGAGATTTTTGTTGAGCAGCTGATTCGTATGCCTTTTAAGGCTTAGTTCATCCAGTATCGGTTCGGGAAATTCAAATTTGTCATATAGTAAGTGGTCCGGTATTACATCAAAGATTTCCCTTTCATTGGCGGCATTGACTTCTCTCATCAATGCCGCTTTCGTATCCGGAGCCGAATTTGGTATATATGGATAAACAATCTGTTTTTTCATTTCTATCCTCTTTTCTGAAATGATTAGTATCCCGCAGTCAAACCACAGTCAATGGATAGAGTGGTTGCCGTAATGGACTCAACCTTCTTTGATGCTAAAAAGATTACGCATTCTGCTATCTCCGACGGCTGAATAAACTTGGCTCTCTTTCCTTGAGGATATTTCCTGAGAAGATTATGATAGTAGCCCTCTATATCTCCGCCTCCGTATATTTCTGCTTGTCCAACCAGCATATGTGTTTCTACATCGGCAGGAGCAACAGCGTTTACTCTTATCCCCCGGGGAGCCAATTCCAAGCCAAGGGATTTGGTGATCAGGGTTACGCCACCTTTGGAAGCGTTGTAAATTGAATTTCCCGGGTTGCCTCCGATCCCTGCGTCCGAACTGATATTAACGATACATCCTTCTGTCTTTTCTAGTTCCGGAATGGCCAGGCTACAGCAGAAGAACAGGCCCTTCAGGTTTACATCTACTACCCGATCCCAATCTTTTTCCATCATCTTATCAGTATCACCTTCTACCCATAGGCCTGCAGTGTTTACAAGCACATTGATTTTTCCGGCCTTTTCTACAACAGTACGAATCATGTTTTCAATGCTTGCTACATTAGACACATCTGCAACCACATAATCCACTTTACCTTTGCTTTTATCAAGCCCTGCTACGGTTTCCTTTAATCTTGCTTCATTAATATCTGTCAAATATACTTCAGCCCCGTCCTCCAAGAAACGTTTTGCGATTTCTGCTCCCATTCCTCCTGCTCCACCGGTAACGATAATTGTTTGATCTTTAAATTCTCCCATTTCATTAACTCCTTTTCTTAACACTGATACTGTTGGCATAACCCATTTTTTTGTCTTGCAATTTCACATCATAATCATAGCAACTCTCGTGCCAAAATAATAACAGGTTAATTAAGGTCAACAAATTGAATTTACAAGCTTTTTGTTACAGTGGTTTATCATTATTGATAAATTAATAATTGAGAAAAGAAGCTCCAAAGTGTTTAAAATGCGGGTATGCTGGCTTTTTTGAAAATGCATTACATGTTATCAAAATTGATAATAATCTTCCATCTTTATTTTTGCAACTAGTAAAAAACCTGTAAATACCGTCCTTTTGGGTATTGGCATATAAATTGCTATTCTTTCGAGTATAAGCCTCACTCATTTCACTCATAATTTTTACTTAGGAGGAAACCATGAACAAAATTAGCCTGCCAGTTAAAATCGGTTA
>CAYOYO010000137.1:0-4918 GCA_964408195.1 uncultured Oscillospiraceae bacterium
CGGCTGCTTCCCGCCGTCACTGAAAAGTCATACACCGGACGGTTGCCGACAAGCTGCCGGACTTCCGACGCAAGGGTAGAGGGATCCACTCGCCTGATGCCTATGGTGATGTCGCCCTCATCCGCCGCTCCGCTGAGGCTTTCAACGGCAACCGAGTCAAAGGTCACCATCCCCAGTTCCGTGCCCGCGGTAATATCCGCATTGGTCTCATCGGCGATTTGATCAACCAACGGTCTTGGTATGACCACATTAAACGAATCCGCCTCCCTGCCCCCGGTTACGTCTATACGGATTACCGCTTTTTGTCCGGTAGCTTCAGCGGCTTTGGCATGGTCGAGAAGGGCTGTGCCGATTCTATTTGTAACCGTAGCAACGCTGGTCCCCGTGCTTGTGTCTGTTGTGCCGTTAATTGGCGCGGTTACAGTGGTATCGTTGCCGGAGGTCCTTTCCGTCACAAGGGGCGCTGCCGGCCGGCCTCCGCCGGAGGTCGGCACAGGAACGCTGACCCATGCGGGAACGGGGTATCCTTCATTAACCGAAGCAGCCACATTAACATTCCATGCCGCCGGAATCTGGGAACCATTCAGAGTGGCTGCGAAACTCTTGGTTTTCATTTGCGCGGCGGTTCTCGATTCCGCCTCGCCAGTGACATCTTTTAAAAGGTAGAAATTTCTCATACTATAATCGTAAATAGCGCCTATGCCAACATCCTTCAGCCCACTGTCATAGTATGTGTTGCCGAGATTGGCATACAGATCCGGTTCCTCTATTCCGAAATCCCAATTGTAATAATTCCGCCAGAAATCGGATTTAACCATAGCACAGCCAAACGCTCCGCCGATATAAATATCCTCTGGATTATCTGCCGTCGCTGTAATCGTACCGGTAGCATATGAGTTAACAACAGATTTTCCCGTATCCGAGCCTATAAGCCCCCCAATGGTGCTGCCGGCCTGGGTCGTAACATCCATATCCATATTGGCAAAGCAATTGCTGACGGTTCCCACATTTCTGCCCACAAGGCCGCCGACAAAAGTTTCTTCGATTTCTGTTGTATTATTATTTATTACTTTTAAAGTTCCTGTTGCATAACAGTTTTTGATTGTCCCTGCATTTCTGCCCGCAAACCCGCCAAAACGGTTTTCGCCCCAATACTCGCTACCATCGGCGTATAGATTTACGTTTGTATAACAATTTTCAATGACGCTGCCGACATTATTGTCGCCGATAAATCCACCCCAAGCTTCGTCGCTATCTCCACTAACTGCCGTATTCTCATCGCCACCGTTAAAATCGCCGGTAAAGCTGCAATCTTTGATGAGAATATTTGTGTTCACGCTCCACGAGCTCCCCTGGCCTCCGGAATGCCCGATAAAGCCGCCGGAATATTCATAATCCGAATAAACCGTCATAATATCTACATCTAGATTGCAGCCTGTAATCGTCGCAATGCCGAAAACTCCCCCTGCAAGCCCGGCAACCGTCCCGCAACATTCGTTATATGTGGATCCCGATATATCCACGTTTTCTATGGTCACAGGTCCTTCATTCACATCCCCTATCTGATTTGCGAATATTCCATAGCTGTCGAAATCATCCCTGTTGATTCCCGGTGTGACAGTAATGTTGAGATTCTTAACAATCGCCGGAGCATATATGTAATCGAACAGGGGATAGTATCCGTGAAAACCTTTTATGGTCTTTTCGTTCCCGTCAAGGACGCCGTAGAAACCGAGGAGAGCGTCCCATTGGTCTGAGTTGCCGGCAAGGTATTCCGTCATATCAATATCGTTTGCCAAAATGTAATTGCTCACTTTGCTTTCATCGGTATCGTCAATCGCCGCAAGTTCCTCAGCCGTCGTGATTTCTATCGGCGTCGGATCGGCCCCGATCACAACCGGAGCATATACAGACTCTGCAATTTGATTTGAGGAATCTCCCGCAAAAGACACGTTGAAACTATAACAATTGACGTCACTGGGATTTTCCCCATTAATCGTTACCGTGAAGTCTGCTTCGCCGTTTGCATCGGTAACGTCGGTTTGAGGAAGAAGGTCTCCTTCAAAAATCAGGGTTTTCCCTTCAATGCCAACACCATCGGAACCCTTTAGGGAGGCAGTAAAGGTAACTGGTTCTCCAAACGCTATATCATGGGTTTTGTTCGGCGTAAGAGTCAGATAGGTGAGTTTTTTCAGGGTCATATTTTGGTCGGCCAAAGAAGCGATACGCGAAGCAGTCTTATATCCCTCTTTTACAACTCTGTAGTATACTGGGGTTTGCATGCCGGCTGTCGTCACTTTGCCGTCCGGGCCCGTAAAGGCACTTATGCCCTCACCGGGGTTAAAAACAATTTCAGCCTCTTCTATTCCGACACCTGCGCCATCTATTATGGTAAAGTTATAATCCTGGAGCTCGTACAATGCAAATGAAGAATTATAACTTCCATCCACGGCGGTGTCCCACATACCGGAAATGCGAGAAATGTATCCGTCTTTTTCAAAACTGACATAATATTTGCCTTCAGGCACATTTGATATTTCAAATTGCCCAGCGGCATCGCTGGTTGCTGAAAATTCGCCTACCGGCTCCAGATACCGATCGAGCAGCGTAATCACTACACCATCTACCGGCAGACCGGACGATGACGATGTAATAAAGGAGCCATAGGAATATGGTGAGACTGCGGATGCCTCAATGGTAATCGCCGGCATGAGGGACAGCACCATGCAGAATGCGAGAACCCAGGACAGAATTTTAGTATTCCTTTTCACAATAAATCCTCCTTAGTATGTTTATTAGCAGGTTCAATAGTACATGTGTTTTTCCAACCGTTCCCATATATAATGCAGTTTAATATTACAATTTTCTGAATTAAAACACCATAAGAAATAAAACATCCTTTTGGCCTTGGGTATCCGGCTTCTGCCTGATAGGGCCACTGCTCAACATTCCATTTCACTTTTATTTCTTCCGCCGTTTTTCGCTTTATATGAAGCACTATGGGTCCGCCTCAATATCGATTGATGATCATCTCTTTCCCGATATTCAGTCATACCCTAATTTCTGTATTTTGCATTAACCCGGATAAGCTAGAAAACACAGAATTTTTCCTTTAACCCGATCTCTCGATTATGGACAGACCTCCCATATGAATATAAAGACTCAATTATAGGTATTGTAAGCTTTGCCATGATTTTTGCCTCCACACTTATAATTCTTGATATTGCCTATCTGAAAGAAGAAACTCTTCGATCATTTTTTGCAGAAGAATCGGATCCCCGTTTTTCTTCTGAGCATGTTTTATGGTGCACTCCCAGATAATCAAACACCTGATATTCTGTGCTTTCAATTGTTCTAAAACAATCCGATCACGTTGCGTATTCCTTTCAAACTTTTCATTCCAGAAATCGACACTGCTCTTGGGCGTATATGCAAATGAACAACCCTTATGACGATGCCAGAAGCACCCGTGCACAAATACTGCTGTGTTATACTTCTTCATCCATAAATCCGGATGACCGGGTATAGTATTTGACTGAATAAGATATCGATATCCAGACATAAACAGAAGCTTTCTAATATAAACCTCTGGTCTTGTATCGACTCGTTTGATTGCAGACATATTTTTGCTTCTTGCTTCCGGTGATTTATTATCAGTCATTCTGTAGCTTCTTTACATATCCAACAAATTTATGTAAGGACCAGATCCTGTCCTGTCTGCTTCGCGGATATGAAGAAATGTATGGCTGAGGGACAACAAGGATTACTCGCTCAGCCTGCATTTCATCCATCTAAGATTCGGATATACCTTGTTGAAGCGTACAAAGAAACTTGTTATTCCCCCTGAGACGATCGGCTTCATTTATTATCTGGCGCCATCTGTCTTTGCATGTAGTCTTGTCCGCAAGTGAGATTAGCTTCTTAGCAGGAAACGCCGAATCATGATATGCATCTTGTGAGGGAAAAAGGAAATCTGTTTTTTTGTTTCCCTCAGTAATTGCCTGCTCCTGATAACATATTGAGTTACCCTCAAAAATTGCAGCCAAATGGTGCTCAAGACTTTTTCCTGCGCGGCTTTTCCTTCTGTTTAAGACCCGGTTTGCAACGAGAATGAAATCATCAACGGAAGAAAATCTGTTCGATATTAAAACTCCATATCTCTCTTGTTCAATTGAACGAAAAAGCATGTACTCCATTTTTCAGCATAGCGATCCTTCCCTTCCGCGTTCATGGGTCAATCGCAGATTGCAATCTCAAACATAGATGTGTTGTTATCTTGATTTTGTATAACATTACACCGACAGCAGATTACCGGGACGTAATAATAGACGCTTCTGACGTATAAACCGGCATATTTCTGCCGGTTCCATTATATACGTAGCGGCAGATTTTTTCAAACATCAGATATCGTATCGCCCTTAACTTGTGCATTTCTCTGCCAGGTTTAAGGAGTCGTTTTGTAATGCAATACAAGGAGGAAAAGAGCCGCGAAATATTGTAATTGAAGAGTATGACGTAAGGTGCTTCCCCACACTCCGAGGTTTTTCGCCCTGGTTTCGCAAGACTTTTCGGGCAATCTGTGATATGATTGTAGCGAAAAAGTACGGAATTGTTCCACAAAGCTTGTACATGGGGTGACGGGTATATACAAATACAGCGACGGGCAGATCAGTTCGGCAGATTTCAAGCAGCCGGCAGGGATGCATCTGAAAGAAAGCAACCGCCGGGTGAAGAAAGCTCAGACGATTCCCCGGATGGATATTAAAAACGGGATGCGACCCTGTTTACCAACCGAAAAGGGAATGTTGCCGGGCCACTGCGACTTGCCTTGGACGCCTGTATCATGCAAGCGGAATATGTCATCTATGCGTGTCATCGATAAATAGTGTAGTCTGGAAACTGGTGGAAAACAGCATGA
>CAYOYO010000138.1:0-4823 GCA_964408195.1 uncultured Oscillospiraceae bacterium
GCACAAATATGGGGATTCCTTTGGATAACAGAAAAAGAGGGCTGAGACTCAGGGTCTTGGCTCTCTCTTTTTAAAAATCCGAAAATTAAGCTTGCATAATATACATATTAATGTATAATTATAAATTATACTTTCTGAAAGGCAGACACAATGATTAATAAGGTCAAAGCAGGAATCATAGGCGCAACCGGCTATGCCGGGACGGAGCTGGTTCGCATCCTTTCCGGTCACCCCCATGCGGAAATCGCAGGAATCAGTTCCGTGAGCTTCTCCGGAGAAGATCTATCCCATATATACCCCTCTTTTCGGCTGGGAAAATATCCAAAGCTGACAAGGAACCCCGAGGCTCTGGCGGAGGAATGTGATGTAATCTTTGCGGCTCTGCCTCATGGACATTCTCAGGAACCGGCGAAACAATGCATGGAAAAGGGAATTGCATTCATCGACTTAGGTGCAGATTTTCGCCTTGAAAAGGAAGAGGAGTATCAAGAGTGGTACGGAGAATCTTTCCTGGATGAGGATATACATGGCCAGGCTGTTTACGGGCTCTGCGAGCTTTACCGTGAGAAAATAAAAGGGTCCCGCCTCATTGCAAATCCGGGCTGTTATCCCACCTCTGCAGCGCTGGCCCTTTATCCCGCCTTAAAAGCCGGGTTGATTGAAAGCGAAAACATAATCATTGACGCCAAATCCGGCGTTACCGGGGCGGGAAGAACCATGACCCAGAATACTCATTTTCCAGAATGCAATGAAGCCTTCTCTGCTTACAAGGCGGGTCGGCACCGGCACCGGCCCGAAATCGAGCAAACCCTGTCAAGATTTGCCGGAAAGCCTGTGGAAATCACCTTTACGCCACATTTGCTGCCGGTTAACCGGGGAATCCTCTCCACCATCTATTGCACCTTCCATGAGGATCCGGCAATTTTGCGACGATGCTACGAGGAGGTTTACGAAGGAGAGCCCTTCGTGACAGTCTTAAGAGACGGAGAGTATGCGGATATACGCAATGTGAAGCTTTCCAACAGCTGCCACATTTCTCTCCACTTTGATCGGGAAAGAACAAGACTGGTCCTGTGCAGTGCCATTGACAATATGGTAAAAGGAGCAGCGGGACAGGCGGTTCAGAATATGAACCTGATCTGCGGATTTGAAGAAACGGCGGGGCTACCTGCAATCGCTCCGGCATTTTAGAGAGGATAGAAAAAATGACACAAACGGAAAACCATCTGACGGTCAATATAGAGGAAATTCAGGGAGGAGTCTGTGCGCCTTCCGGATTCCAGGCTGCAGGCATCTACTGCGGTATCCGCAGAAATAAGGACAAGAAAGATCTGGCACTGATATACAGCACGGTACCATGTAAAGCAGCCGCTCTTTATACCTCCAATCTGGTGAAAGCGGCCCCTCTTCTGGTTACGAAAGAGCATCTGGCGGACGGGAAAGCGCAGGCTGTCATCGTAAACTCAGGGAATGCCAACGCTTGTGCGCCGAAGGGTCGGGAGAATGCGGTGAAAATGGCCGAAGCGGCAGCAGGTGCTTTGGGACTGAAAACAGCGGATGTGATCGTTGCTTCCACCGGCGTGATCGGGGTTCCTTTGGAAATCGGAGCCATCGAGGCTTCCGTGCCGAAGCTTGCGGCAGCCTTGTCCGGTGACGGGAGCGAGGATGCAGCAGAGGCCATCATGACTACCGATACGTACAAAAAGGAATATTCCGTTGCGTTTACCCTTGGGGAAAAGGTGGTAAAGATCGGGGGAATTTCCAAGGGCTCCGGCATGATCCATCCCAACATGGGCACCACCTTGAACTTCCTTACTACAGACGCGGAAATCAACCGGGACGCACTGGAAGAGGCCTGGAGATATTGCGTCAAGAGATCTTTTAACCGGATCAGCATAGACGGAGATACTTCTACCAACGATATGGCATGCATCATGGCAAATGGGCTGGCGGGCAATCCCGCAATTGCTCTGGGCTCTCCTCTCTATGAGACGTTTGTCCAGGCTCTGCTTTCGGTCTGCGTTCATCTTGCAAGAGAACTGGCAAGAGATGGGGAAGGCTCCACCAGGCTGATTTCCTGCACCGTGTTCCATGCATGGGAGGAAGAGAAGGCGGAGGTCATAGCAAAGGCCGTGATTGCATCTACCCTGACCAAGGCAGCTCTCTTCGGCGGTGATGCAAACTGGGGAAGAGTGCTTTGTGCGATGGGTTATTCGGGAATGAATTTCGACTTCGAAAAAGTAGATATCTCATTTCGATCGAAGGCGGGAGAAATAGCGGTCTGCGTCAACGGAGCAGGTGTCCCATTCGATGAAGAGGAGGCGGCTAAGATCCTGAGGGAAGACGAAGTGGAAATCCTTGCAGACTTAAAAGAAGGAGAAAGCAGTGCAACCGCCTGGGGCTGCGACCTCACCTGCGAATATGTAACGATCAATGGAAGCTACAGGTCCTGAGTGTTTTTCTAGGACCCGGGAAATATAAATAGAAGGAAAGAAGGAAAACCAAATGGTTCAGCAACAGACAGATAAGGCCAATCTCCTTGTAAAGGCCCTTCCATATATACAGAAATTCAACGGGAAAACCATAGTAATCAAATACGGCGGTAATGCCATGGTGACGGGAGTGCTAAAGGATGCGGTGATTCAGGATATCGTGCTTCTGTCCCTCGTAGGCATCAATATCGTGCTGGTCCACGGAGGCGGTCCGGAGATAAACAGCATGTTGAAGCGCCTTGGGATCGAAACCCGGTTTGTGGACGGCTTTCGATATACGGATGGGGAAACCATGGAAATCGTCCAACAGGTTCTCTGCGGAAAAATCAACAAAAACCTGGTAACACGGATTAACAATGTAGGGGGACGGGCGGTTGGCCTGAGCGGTATCGATGGCGGCATGATCCGGGCAGTGCGGAAAAAGGGGGAAAAAGACCACGGCCTTGTAGGAGATATTGTCAGCATCGACCCCACGTTGATCAACGATGTGTTGGAGAAGGGATATATCCCCGTAGTGTCCGGCATTGCTCATGGAGAGGATGAGGAAGAGGTCTACAACATCAACGCGGATACGGCTGCTGCAGAGCTGGCGATTGCACTGAAGGCCATCAAGCTGATCCTCCTCACCGATGTACCCGGAGTCATGGAGAATGAGGACGATGAGGATTCACTGATTTCCCGAATGCAATTGTCGGAAGTGGAAGCATTAAAGGAACGGGGTATTTTGTCAGGAGGAATGCTCCCCAAGATAGATTGCTGTGTGGAGGCTATGCGGGGTGGTGTGGAACGGGCTCACATCATAGACGGCAGGATCGAACACTCCATTTTAATTGAGCTGCTTTCCGATGAAGGCATCGGAACCATGATTACCGCAGATTGGGAGGAATAAAATGGACTTTCCCACTATTAAGCGGCAGGATGAAAACTGCTGCATGCAGAACTATGGCCGCAGCGGTGTGGCTTTTGATTATGGCAAGGGTTCCTTATTGTATGATTATAACGGGAAGGAATATGTGGACTTCTCCAGCGGCATCGGCGTTGTCAGCATCGGCCACGGTCATCCCCATTGGATAGAGGCGGTGTGCCGTCAGGCGGGGAAGCTGTCCCATGTTTCAAACCTTTATTATACGGAGCCCTACACTACCCTGGCTTGCCGGCTTACGGCGCTGGCCGGCATGAAAACCGTTTTTTTCTGCAACAGCGGCGCTGAGGCTAATGAGGCCGCTATCAAACTTGCGAGAAAGTACAGCCACGACAAATATGGCGACGGGCGGAGCGTAATCATCACCCTCAACAGGTCCTTCCACGGGCGCACTATGGCAACGCTGACGGCTACGGGTCAGCCGGATTATCACAAACACTTCGCACCTTTTGTGGAGGGCTTCCGATATGTGGAGGCCAATGACTTTGAGGCTATGGAATGCGGGGCCGGACCGGATGTGTGCGCCATTATGCTGGAGGGAATTCAGGGTGAGGGGGGCGTGATTCCCCTTGAATCGGATTATGTTCACCGGGTCGCCACCCTGGCAAAGGAAAAAGATATTTTGCTAATCTTCGACGAGGTGCAGACAGGGAACGGGCGAACCGGTGATTTCTATAGTTATCAGGGCTTGGGTGTGATCCCGGATCTGGTGACCACGGCCAAGGGGCTCGGCGGGGGATTGCCTTTGGGAGCCCTGATGGCCGGGGAAACATGCAGCAGCGTTCTTTCCCAAGGGACTCACGGATCCACCTTCGGCGGAAATCCCATAGCCTGTGCAGGGGCAAATGCGGTGCTGGATATTATAACGGCACTGGATTTCCTTGAAGACGTGAAGAAAAAGGGAGACAGGATGACCCGTGAGATAGCAGGTTGGAAGAACCCGCTGATCTGCCAAGTGCGTGGCAAAGGTCTCATGTTAGGGATACAGATTCTGGGAAAGCCTGTGAAGGAGATGGCGGCAGACTTGCTCAAAGAAGGCCTTGTAGTGCTCACGGCGGGAAGCGACGCATTGAGGCTGCTGCCTCCGCTGACGATTACAGACGAAGAAGTGAACCGGGGCCTCGGCATTCTTCATCAATATCTATCAGATCTTTAATTCCGCCAAGGCCGGCCACGGGTCCGGAATCATGGTCAAGTCTGAGATGACTTTAGGATATGTGTGCAAAATTTCAACTTTAGTGCAGATATTTGGCTATCTTTCATGAAATCTGTGCAAAATTTCCATTTATACCCGATTAAATGGAAATATATTACATATACCGTCTCTATACTTGAAATAATGAGCAAAAAAGGCTCGCGCTGGTTTCCCGGCCAGGGGGACAGACCCCATTGGGAGCAGGGGCGCGGAA
>CAYOYO010000139.1:0-4442 GCA_964408195.1 uncultured Oscillospiraceae bacterium
ATGGTCATTTGTATGGTCCTGTCCCCGGACTTTATCGTGACCTGTTGCGCCGCCGCATTCCAATCCACAGAAGCACCCAATCGTTCAGCTACAAAGCGGGCTGGCACCATAGTCCGGCTGTTGTCATCAACATAAGGATGCACATCTGGATTGTCCGAGTCAATAGATACCAGTGCACCTCCCACTGCGGCACCATAATTCCCGATCTGAAGCGCAATGGTATTGGCGAGACGTTCTTTTACCGTCATTGAGGCTTGGGTATTTTGTCTCTCCGGAGTCATGGAATCATCCTTACCGATACGTTCCGGAAAGCGAAAGTATACTGTCAGCGGAATTTCTATTCCCGCATCATAAAGCGCTGCTCCCTGGGGAAGGGATTTTCCGTAAGCAGCGGTTTTCCCACTTTCAGCAACTTTGAAAATGACATCTGCACCTGTAAGTTTTTTGAAGCGGAAGTTGAATACACTGACTCCGCTACTTCCAATCACCGCTTTTCCCGGTTTACTGGCTAATCCGTCTGTGGTGACTGTGGAACCGGGAGTAACATAACCGGCAAATTCAATCAATCCTGCGACAGGATCCAGCTTTGTGCCGATAGTAGACAGCCAGGAGTTACCTTGCTCTCTTTCGGCAAAATCAGAAAAAGAAGACGCATCCCCTCCTGACGCATCAACTGGACCAACCGTAGTTTTATCGTACCACAGGGCAAATTGAAATGTGTTGAAGGTGGCATTATAAATGGTGAGTGTTGCGCTGAATAAGCCATTTGCATCCGGCTCTCCGGCCTTAAATACAACCCTGGACCCACCAGTATCGTCAGCGGCCGAAGCAACGGCAGTAATAGAGAAAGCAAGCACTATTATCAATAATAAAGATATTATTTTCTTAGACTTCAAACGATTGCACGCTCCTTTCTTGTTTGGATTGGTTCTATCCGCCAATGTATATTTACACAGATGTATAAATAGAATTTCTTTCTATAAATTAATTGTAATTTCAAACTATATTATATTACTTTGCACTGGCATTTACAATATAAGCCTTGGAATTTCAGCATAAAATTGCCTTTGTTTTCCTTTGTTTTTGAATTGATTTCAATTCATGGCCTGCTCTTGATTGCTTTTTATGTTATTGCCCGGAATTATTCTCTTTTTCTAAGCTGGTAACATTGATTGCGATCGCCGAAACTCATTCACGCGAAGCAAAACCTCCGCGGTGAAAACCAGTAGTCTCAAAAACTGGAATTTAAAATTCAACGATTTCGATTTCAAATTCGGTGATTCATTCGAAGCCGGTCCGAAGATTTGGTATAATGACAGAAATATTATGTAGAAGGGAAGAGCAGTCAGATCCCCCTGCTCAACGAATATGAAACGGACAACGCAGCAATTGTTGAAGAAAATCTGCATGCTTTTTATAGCAATTGTTTTGACAAACGGCCTTTCTCTGGTAGAAGCATTCTCCTCCGATCAGGAGGGAGCAGAAATAAATGCAACCGAGGTATTGTTGATTCAAGAAGGCCATATCACAGGCCGAAGCCCAAGTTCGGAACAGGAATTCTCTGTGGGCCTGCTGTCTGAGCCTGGCAGCCAACTTTATGATGAAATTTACAACGGATTGGTAACCTCCGCAGCAGAAATAAACATTTCAAAATACAATGTAACCGATGTTGAGACAATCCGTCAGATCTATGGGGAAATCGTTGATGACGATTCGTCCTTGTTCTATGTAACGGGTGGATTTAGCTATTATACAATAGGCGGCAAGATTACTTCCATCTTGCCTGTTTACAGCATCAGCGGTGCTGAGCTGATAGCAGCGCAGGAAGAATATCGAAGCAACATTGAGTCCATTACCTCTCTGGTGGATCCATCCTGGTCACCTTTGGAAATAGCTCTCTTTTTGCATGATTATCTCGTTTGCAATTATGAATACGATGAAACCTATTCCATCTACAAAGCAAATGAATTCTTTAAGTATAAAAAGGGTGTATGCAATGCCTATACTTTGGCTTACCAGGCCCTCTTAGACGAGTTTGGCTTTGAGAGAACCCGGGCTCCCAGCGTGCCTATGAACCATATCTGGAATATCATTAAAATTGATGGAGAATGGTACCATGTAGATTTGACCTGGGATGATCCGGTTCCTGACACATTGGGTTATGCGAGACACTTATTCTTCCTTGTTAGCGATACGGCGATTCAAGAGGAAGAGAGGGATCATACCGGTTGGACAAGCTCAGTAGCATGCAACAGCACGAAGTACGATTATTATTCCTGGAAGGAAATTATCAGGCCCCTAGTCTATTTAGACGGTCAATGGTACGCCATTTCCGCTGCGGGGCTGGCATCTTATGATCTATGTGAAAATAGTCTGCAGGAATTGTTGTCTCTGCCTGTTTGGAGGGTTTGGGACAATCCTTCTTATATATGGGGCGGTAAATATTCGGGCTTATGCAAATACGGCGGTGAACTGTACTACAATTCACCGGAAAGCATATACGCCTATGACCCATCTTCCAATACCAGCAGGATTGTCTACTCGCCTGATTGTACAAACGGTTATATTTATGGTCTCCGGATTGATGGAAATAGGGTTGATTATCTCATATCACAAGGCCCAAACTCGACAGACATAGGGAACGCCGAAATCAGGTCTTACCAGATTCCAAAAATAAAGACAGGGGTCCGAATGGAAGCCCTGCCGGACAAACTGGTGTATGAGATTGGGGAGGTGCTAAATACGGAGGGCATGGTGGTCATGCTGGAATACCGGGATGGAAGCTCTGACCCAATTGATGACTATGCAATTTCCGGCGACTTAAGCGGTCCGGGGGAAAAGACTATAACCGTGTCTTATGAAAGCTTCACGGCTTCCTTTAGCATTACGGTATGCGGCCTTTCCATTGAAGACAAAGGCGACGGCAACTACGATGCCTTTGTCGTATTAGAGGCAGAGGAAGGCGGAACCACTTTTCTTGTTTCGGGTTATGAAGTCAGCGGAAGGATGAAGGCCCTTAAGGCACTGCCTTTTGAGTATGACGGGGGATTTGTAATCGTCCAGACCACCTTGACCGGGATAGAGGAATGGTCCGTGTTGAAGGTTTATTTACTGGATGACCAACTCACTCCCAAAATAGAAAGCCGACTCTTGTCCAACAATTGAGCTATGCTTACGGGAGGAGCAATGCTTTTATCAGCTTTTGTATTTTCTGTGCGTTAAAAGGATTTGCCTTGGTCTCATAAGTGACGATAAGGTTGTCCCATTGGGATATTCCATTGTCCTTATATACTTTGAGCTTCCTATTCATTGTTAGTTCATATTCCTCATTGTCAACCATCCCAAAATGCTCCCAATATATGATTGTATTATCCTGAGGATTAAGGATGGTGAAGTCCGGATAGAAATTATGCTCGCCAACACTCAATAGCGCTTCATACCTGAAAGGAATCTGATTGATTTCCAGCAACCCGGCGATGATCGATTCTGATTTGGATCGTACGCGGAGCCCGTTCTGTGTTGTGTATTCTAATTTCTCCGGGTACAAACTGCTTTTCTCGTACTGCTCATTCTCCCAGGCGTCCGGGTTTTTCTTTTTCACAATACTCAATGAAACGCCATCACCTTTAAGATTAAAATCTTTACACATCTCTCTCATTATTTGATCCGGATCAAATAATTTGTATATTTTTAACAGCATCTTCAGCGCCGACAAGTTTGGGCGAAGGATCATCAAACACATAAGGATAAACTTCTTGCGCAATAGGTCCTCAATGAGCGGTTGTTCTTCTTTTTTGATATATCTTTGGCTGGATGGAATCTGTCTCTTTCCCGATGGGCTATAATAGTAAAATCTGCTTATATTTCTGATCAATCTATGATAAATGCTTCCTTCCGGTAGATTTCGCAATTCATCCTCCAATGATTTTATTAGCTTCTCATGATATTCGCAATCAGCTAGTATTGTTGCTATTACATGATTTCTCGTCATTGCGCCTTGGTCCCTTTCTATTTAATCCGAGTTGATGTGGATACTTGCCCTCATTCTTTAATTAAGTCATGAGCCGTTAACTACTCTTCAGTAAATCATGAGCTGCTAATTACTCTTAATTGAGTTTTGGACCACTCACTACTCCTTATTTAGTTATGAACTACTCGCTGCTCCTTATTTCGTTATGTACTGCTCGCTGCTCCTTATTTAGTTATGTAATGCACGCTGTTCTTTATTTAGTTATGTAATGCTCGCTGCTCTTTATTAAGCTATTAGCCACTCCTGTTCTTTATTAAGTTATGAGCCACTCGCTACTTACTTTCCATTATTATACATATTTATAATTATATTTCAACCCTTATTTCGCAGAAGGCAACAACTTTCCGCTTATTCTTCCATTGTTGTTGCCTTTGGGGCTCTGGCAAGGAGCGGAAGGCAACAACTTTCCGCT
>CAYOYO010000140.1:0-4425 GCA_964408195.1 uncultured Oscillospiraceae bacterium
CACGGGGACAGACCCTTTGTCAGGAAAACCTGACAAAGGGTCTGTCCCCGTGGCTTGCGTGGCTTGTCCCGTGGTTGGTTATAACAATGAAAGGAATTCTTTTACTCTTGCAGGGATATCCGATGCTCCGAAAACGGAAGAACCTGCTACGATGAGGTTTGCCCCCGCTCTGACCACTTGGCTCACATTCTCCAAAGTGATGCCGCCATCCACGGCTAAGATCAGGTCCGGGTTCCGCTGCTGCTTCATTTCCGAAAGCTTCTTCATCTTCTCCAGCGCGGAGGGTATGAACTTCTGCCCTCCAAACCCCGGATTCACTGACATGACCAGCACATAGTCCAGATCCTCAAACACATACTCCAATACAGAAGGCGGTGTGGAGGGGTTAAGAGAAACCCCGGCCTTTACGCCGAATGATTTGATCAGCTGCAGGGTACGGTGGAGATGAACGGAGGCCTCCTGATGAACCGTTATGATTTCCGTTTTTTCCGTGACAAAGTCTTCAATATACAGGTCCGGATTTTCGATCATCAGATGAACATCGAAGGGCAGCTTCGTCTTTCCCAGCAGGCTTTTCATCACTGTAGCCCCGTAGGATATGTTTGGTACGAAATGTCCGTCCATTACATCTACATGGATTACCTGTGCGCCCGCCTCTTCGATGGATCTCACTTCCTCTCCGAGTCTGGAAAAATCTGCCGACAATATGGATGGGGCAAGTCTGTTCATCAATACTTCCTCATTTCTTTTATTTCCCTAAGCTGCAGGATATAAGAATCGTACCTGGATGGAGGGATGCGGCCCTTTTCTGCCGCGGCCCGCACTTCACAGCCGGGTTCCTTAACATGCCTGCAGTTATGATATTTACACTGTCCGATAAAGGGAATCATCTCCGGGTACAGAAAAGCCAGCTCCTGCTCTTCAGGCTCCAACACCTCAAACGAAGTAAACCCCGGGGTATCGAAAATCATGCTGTCATCGGCCAACTGAAACAGCTCTACATGTCGGGTGGTATGCTTTCCTCTCTGGGTTTTTTCACTGACCTCGCCGGTGACAGCCATAGCTGTTTCTTCCAGCCGGTTAAGCAATGTGGATTTTCCAACCCCCGACGGTCCCGCAAAGGCACATTTCCGTCCTTTAAGGAATTCCTGCAGGGATGACAGCCCCTCACCGGTCTTTCCGCTGACGCAGATCAGGGGATAAACCCCTTCGTAAATCTTTTGAAACGCTCGAATTTCACTGGCGTCTGCCAAATCCGTCTTGTTGAGGCAAATGGCGATTTCCGTGTGATGATACTCTGCCATGACCAAAAACCGGTCTATGATGTACAGGTTCAGTTCAGGCTTCTTTAAAGCGGCGGTAATGATGAGGCAATCCACGTTGGCTACCGGCGGCCGGATAAATTGATTTTTCCGTGGAAGGATACGGGTAATCACCGCCTCTTCCAGGTCCTGTGGCTCAATTTCTACCCGGTCTCCTACATAGGGAGTCAGACCATCCTTGCGGAAGATTCCCCTTGCCCTGCATTGATAGGTCCTGTCGGCTGTTTTGACGTAGTAGAAGCCGCCAATGCCTTTTACGATGGTCCCTTCCATCAAAGAACAACTCCACTGTCGAAATCAACGATATATTCCTGAACCAGAGCATTGTCAAAATAGATCTTCACCGAGCCCTGGCCGTTTCCGGTTATGGAAAAGATTTCAGAGCCGTTGCTCTTTATCCTTTGTTCGTAGTTGATAGGTGTGGTCACGCCGGCATTGTCTGATACCATTACCGTCAGATAGAACACCTCGTTTTGTGCGGCACTGTAAGAAATGGAAATGTCCACTACGCCAGCTCCGGCACTTTCATCAGGTCCGGTGCTTAAGGTGACTTCAATCCGGGTCCCTGTATCCACACCGGAGCCGGGAGACACGCTTTGCCCCGTTATGAGCCCTTCTGCATATTCGTTGCTGGAACCATAGCGGATGTCGTTGGAAAGGAGCAGACCTTCTCTCTCCAATGCGGTTTTTGCTTCATCAAGAGTCATGCCGTAAAGGCTGGGAACGGTTGTTGTCACCACCTCTTCCCCGAGGCTGATTACCAGGTTGACCCTTGTTCCCGGTTCCGCATCACTGCCTGCCTGGGGGGACTGCCGAATTACTACACCTGTAGGCATCTCGCTGTATTCTTCGCTGACTCCGCCCTTCTCATACCCATAGCTCTCCAGGATGAAGACCGCATCGTCGAGGGTTTTACCCACCAGTGAAGGGATCGTATTTTCTTCCATACCTTTGCTTATATTCACCTTGACGGATTTTCCCGTCTTCACCACCATGTCAGCCAGAGGATCCTGGGAAACCACAAGCCCTTCGGCGAAATCAGCGCTGGCCACCTCTTCCCCCATCAGAATGTTCAGATCCTTCTCGGCCAACGCGGCCTCCGCTTGCTCAAAAGTCATACCGGTCAGAGAGGGCACGGTTACTTCCACCGGTGCGGCACCTCTCTCGATGGCTGCCAGAATCAGCTGACTGGCAGGGATGGCGCAGATCAGCGCCAGCAAGATTGCTGCAATTTTAACCTTGTTTAGCCGAAACTTTTTTTTCCCCTTCATGCTCTTTACTCCCGAATTCCCCGCATCTTCTGTTCCCGTCGGTTCCTCCGATAAAGCCTCGCCGGAGGAATCCTTTGACGAAATTACCCCTTTTCCCGAATCGGAAACTTTGCTCCTCCCGTAGCCGCCGTAGACACCTACGGTGCTCAGGTTGGCTTTGTTCAGTGCTTCCACCATCTCATCGGCTGACTTATACCGGTTGGTCTGGTATTTGTCTGTGGCTTTCAAGACGATTTCTTCCACCTCTTGCGGAATGTCGGGAACCAAAGCAGAGGGAGGTATCATCTCCTCGTTCATATGCTTCATGGCCACAGCCACCGGATTCTCCGCATCAAAAGGCACCTGCCCCGTGAGCATTTCATACAGGACGATGCCAAGGGAGTAGATATCCGACTTTTCATCCACGTAACCGCCTCTGGCCTGCTCCGGGGAGAAATAGTGCACGGATCCCATAACGGCGTCGTCACCGCTTACGATGGTTCCCGAGTTTACAGCCTTAGCGATGCCGAAGTCCGCAATCTTTGCCGTACCATCGGCTGTCAGCAGGATGTTGTGAGGCTTCACATCTCTATGTATAATGTGATTTTTATGAGCATGGCTCAAAGCGGATGCAATCTGACGGGTTATGATCACCGCATCCCGGGGTTTCAGGGCTCCCTTCTCCTGTATCAGTGCGGACAACGGCTGCCCCTCCACCAACTCCATGACGATATAGTTGATGTTACCCTCCCGTCCTACATCATAAATGTTTACAATGTGAGGATGGGACATGCTTGCCGCTGCCTGAGACTCTCTTCGGAAACTCTCGATGAATTTATAATCCTTCGTGAACTCGGGTTTCAGTATTTTAACAGCAACATAACGGTTCAGCAACTTGTCTCTGGATTTGTAGACGACTGCCATACCTCCGTCACCGATTTTTTCCAGCAAGTCATATCTATCAGCAAGTGCTCTGCTGCTCATAATAATCTCCTTTGCCTATATCTCAACACAGCAAACTGTGATGTTATCCTTTCCACCGTTGGCGCAAGCCTTTTCGATCAGTGCAAAGACCAGTCGGGAGGCATCCGGTTCGCTGCCGATCAGTGTACTCATATCTTCTTCACAAATCTCATTATAAAGCCCGTCGGTGCACAGCAGTACCCGGTCACCGGTGGTCACCTCAAGCCGGTAGAAATCCGGCTCAACATTGGCTTCGCTGCCAAGAGCCCTGGTTATCATGTTCCTGTTTGGGTGCACCTCTGCCTCTTCCCGGCTGATAAGACCCTCCTTGAGCAGTTGATTCACATAGGTATGGTCTTCTGTGATCCTTTGCAGTCCACCCTGCCGGTATAAATAGGCCCTGCTGTCCCCCACATTTACTATGTACGCTACTCCCTGCCTGAGCAGAAGCGCCACTGCAGTGGTGGCCATACCGGAATTTTCATCAACGGATGTGGCACTCCTGTAAATCTCTTCATTGACCGTTTGCAGGCAGCTTTTAAAATAACCGGGCAGAAGGCTATCCTCCATTTCGTCGGTGGCAGTCGAAAGCACACAGGATTTCATTAAGTCCACCGCAAGCCTGCTTGCAATTTCTCCGGAATTATGTCCCCCCACACCGTCGGCCACCATATAGAAAGCTCGTTCCTCCATGCATAACATGGAATCTTCGTTGACTGTTCTCAGTTTACCCTTATCCGTACCGCATGCTGACTGTCCCATAAATATCTGCGTCCTTAGCGCCGTTTCATCCTGCAAATATAAAATCCGTCCGTGTCCGTGATATTTGGAAAGAGCTGTATGCTCTCCTCTTTGACAAACTGGCTGTTCCCTTTTAGGAATAAAGAGGT
>CAYOYO010000141.1:0-4363 GCA_964408195.1 uncultured Oscillospiraceae bacterium
TGGCACTCCCGAGATGATTCGAACATCCGACGCACGGTTTAGGAAACCGACGCTCTATCCCCTGAGCTACGGGAGCATGTGGAACAGTAGTAATATTAACACAAAGGTCTTGTTCTTTCAAGGGTTTCTTTGATCAGGATTTGCGGGACCAGGCCATATTGTACTGCTCTGCGTCCGTTGTCCCATCAGCAGTTTCGTCTATGATATCAAAGCCCGCTTTTACCAAGCTTTCCACCAGGTGCTCATTGTTGGAATACACCTTAATCGTGAGGCTGGGCAATTCCTCTTGGCAGTACTGCAGCAGCCGGTCGAGGATTTTTTGACCCTGATCCTTTCCATAAACATGAACGCCGTCGATGACCGAATCCTCCACGATTGCGGCAAAACCCAAAATCCGTCCGTCTCTTTCATACACGAAAACCTGCGCGGAATCCCGGTATCGGCTGCGCACGGTATCATAGGAATTATGCCAATAAAGAGGATCTATAAAAGGATGGGCGGAAAGATTGGACGTTAGCCAAATCGACATAATCTGTGCCAGGTCATCCGGCTTGGCTGCCCTGATTTCCGGAATGGCCGCGGTTGGCTTTCCACTCAGTTTGTGAAGGTGCCTCGGATCGATGAAGCGATTAATCAGATAAGCTGCGATGATTCCAAAGATAGTTTCGACCAGGCGCATTACGCCATATTGGACAGGCGGCAAATCCTTTTCGCCGATGAGAATAATCAGAAAGACCACCAGTCCGATAACAGTGCTGGCCTGCACTTTCAGAATGTTGCACAAATAGATGATGATCATTACCCCGGTTATGGCAACCAGGGTTGAGATCTGATACTCCATTCTTGCCATCAGAAGCAGACCAAGAATGCCTAAAATCGCTCCGATTACAGTCCCTATGACCCTCTCGACTCCGGTCTGCAAGGAGTTTTGCAGAGAGGATTTCATACAGATGATGGCAGCAATGGCCGCCTGAATGCCGTCGCTGACGCCCAGGAACTGGAAGAATAAAATGCAAATACCTACGGACAATGCGGTTTTGATATTGCGCATGCCGATTTTAAAACGGGGGTCAATTTGTTTTTCCTTTGTCAGTTTATCCACAGATCAGGCCCTCCCGGCAGGTGACGGAAACGTCTATACAAATCATACCATACCAAACTCGTCTTGCGCAATCGGTGAAGGGTGAAGCGTAATTGTCGAGGCCACATTGACTACGGGGCACATCCCCGGATTTCCCATGGACAGTTTGAAAAAATTGTCTTATAGTAGGAATTAACATAATGAAAGAGGGATAAAATGGACTACGACAAACTATATCCTTTCGGATTTAGCGATGAACTCCATCGAGAAGCGGCACTTTTTCCCGGTATGTTTCCGGCAAGAGTGGCCGAACAGCATCACAACATCTATGAGGTAATCGGCGAATTGGGCCCATTGCAGGCCAGGGTTTCGGGGAAGCTGGCCCATCATGCGGAAGGCAACATAGATTTTCCCGTGGTGGGGGACTGGGTCATGGTAGACCGCAGGGACAACAAGACAGGGGAGGCCGTCATCCATGGTATACTGCCCCGAAAAAGCGCTTTCGGCCGAAAGGCCGCCGGTACTTCCAATGAAAGCCAGATTGTAGCGGCAAATATTGATACGATTTTTATCTGCATGTCATTGAATGCAAATTTCAATCTCAGGCGGCTGGAGCGCTATCTCGCCGTTGCCTGGAGCAGCATGGCAAAGCCGGTGGTGGTCCTGACAAAGGCCGATTTATGTGCTGACCTGGAAGGGTACCTGGCGGAAGCGGAAGAAGTCACCATGGGTGCCGATATCCTTGTATGTTCTGCCATGGAGGAGGACGGGTACGAAACCCTCCTTCCTTATATTTCGGAGGGAAAGACAGTCGCCTTCGTTGGCTCTTCCGGAGTGGGGAAATCCACCATGATTAACCGGCTCATGGGAGAAGAGGTGCTGGCTACCCGAGAAATCGGGGAGGCGGATAAAGGAAGACATACCACTACCCATCGCCAGCTACTGCTTTTGCCGGGCGGCGGCATGGTGATAGACACTCCCGGAATGCGGGAATTGCAGATTGATTCCGCGGACCTTTCGCGCTCCTTCGAGGATATTGAGGATCTGGCTGCAATGTGCAGATTCAGGGATTGCACCCATACCAAGGAACCCGGTTGCGCTGTGCTTGATGCCATTTCCCGGGGAGAACTGTCCCGAAAGCGATTTGAGAGCTTCAAAAAGCTGGAGAAGGAAATGGGCTATGAAGGTTTGAATTTCCGCCAATTGGAAGAGGAAAAGATCAACCGGATGTTCGGCAGCAAAACGGGGATGAAGCAGCTCATGCGCCAAGCAAAGAACAAAAACAAATAACCCATTGGTTGGTTTTCGATAGGAGGTAAGTTCAGTGAAAATCGGTATCATCGTTTACTCCCACACAGGCAACACTCTCAGTGTGGCCGAAAGGATCAGAGAAAAGCTGGCTGCAAAAGGACATGAAGCGGAGTTAAAGCGGGTAATCCCTGCAGTTGACGATCCAAAAGTTAAGGCTCCCATGGAGTTTGCCTCGGCACCGGATGCAACGGATTACAATGTTGTTCTTTTTGGGTCTCCCGTATGGGGCTTCTCCCTTTCCACGGTTATGAAAGATTACCTGACAAAGCAGCCCTCTCTTTCCGGAAAGCAGGTAGGCTGCTTTCTTACCCACGCCTTTCCTTATCCCTGGCTGGGCGGCAACAGCGCCATGAAGCAATTCCGAGGGCTGTGTGAGAAAAAAGGCGCCAAAGTCGCTGCGACGGCTATCGTCAACTGGTCCTCAAAGAAACGGGAAGAAGATATAATTGCAGCAGGAGAACTCCTGAGCAAAGTGGGGAGCTAAATAGCATGCGGAAGAAGCACCGCCGAATATGGATGGCTGTCCTTGCAGCTGCAGTGGTCTTGGGAATCGGTGCCGGAGTTTTTTATCAAATCGTTTCCGCCAATCTGCAGCGGTTGGCGGAAACGGAGATTGCCAATGTGGATTTCACGCAATTCGAAGACGGCATATACACGGGAAGCTACAGCGCATTTCCCATTTCCGTCAAGCTGCAGTTGACCTTGAAGGACCACAAGATTATCGAAATCATACTCCGGGAACATCTGAACGGCCAGGGAGCAGGGGCGGAAGTCATTACAGACAAAATCATAGAGACCCAGTCTCTTGAAGTGGATGCGGTAACAGGGGCCACCTTCAGCAGCAAGGTCATCTTAAAGGCTGTTGAGGACGCATTGATAGGACCGGATGGCTGAATCATACAGAGCGGAGAGTTCTCCTGCCAGTAACTCACAAATGTCTATACATAAGCTGTAGGGCAGGTGTCCCTTCTTTCACACAGATCACAGGGGCGGACACTCTGCCCGTCTTTTTCAGTCCGGATGGCGAATATACCGGATACCGTCTTTTTCGGATGCATCATGAACTGCTCGTTTAGTGTAACGCCCATGTCCTCCGGATGAAGTGTCTCAAAAATCAAGGTCTGCATCTGGATGGGGATATCATTTTGACCCGGGCTGAATGAGTGAGTGATGAAGAATCCCTCTTTTTCCAGACCCATGGCAATGGATTGCATGGCCCATTTGTCTGCGCATTCGATAAAGGCGGTGCCCCAGTTGTCCAGAAAAAGCTTGCGAAGCATATTCTCCTCGGTGGCATCGATCGCATCATAACCGGTAAGAGTGACTACGATAAATCCCAGAGCAACCGAATCATGGAAAACATCCGCCAGCAGGTCCGATTCCAAAAGGACACCGTTCTCAAGCCGGATAGCCTCTTTATCCATGCTTTCAATAGCATAAGACTCATAGAGGCATTGCATAGTAAATTGGCGATAGGCGATATGTCTAGTCTCGTCGTACATTTTTCGAAACTTTGCCGGCACGTTGGCAGTATCGATTTTCAACATGCGGCCAAAGAGCTCATCAATCCCGTTGACCCGGGCAACAGGAATATCTAGAATCTGTCTGCTTATAATATGCATATTTGTACCTCCTAAGTGCCGGCGTGAGATAACATCTAATAAAACCATCAAATGGAATTATACCCTAGGAAACCTATGGTTACAAGATTCGATCATCGTGTCTTTATGGCTACACGATCATTGCGTGATTATGGCAAAGGCCCTTTCGGGTTCGACTCCCCTACGGGTTACCAACTGAAAAAGCAATGCCTCTTTTGTGGAGGCATTGCTTTTGTTGGTAACCCGTAGGGGAGTCGAACCCCTGACTCCGCCGTGAGAGGGCGACGTCTTGACCACTTGACCAACGGGTCTCGTTGAGACTTTTATAATTATAGATGATTTGCCGGGTTTTGTCTATGGAAATTTTATG
>CAYOYO010000142.1:0-4347 GCA_964408195.1 uncultured Oscillospiraceae bacterium
CCCCGACAAGGCAAGTAGTACCCTTTCACTGCTCACCCGCTCCCGTATTTCACGAATCTGGGAATCCATATAATCATCGAGCCGGTAGTCCCCTGATGCTCCACAAACCTCATACAAAAAATTCTCTAAAATCTTCCGTCCCTTATCCGTATGCTCTGTCTCCGGATGAAACTGAAGGCCAAAGAGCTTTCTTGAAGGGTTTTCACAGGCGGCATAGAGGCAATCCTTGGTCTTCGCAGTGGAAGTGAAGCCTTCAGGGAGGCAGGTGACCTGATCCCTGTGGCTCATCAATACCGTGTTTTTTTCTTCCAAACCGTTAAATAAGGGAGACTTTGTTTTAAGAGTTGCTCTTATTCGACCAAATTCTCCTTTTTTGCCAGGCTGAACTTCACCTCCCAGCGTATGGCACATGAGCTGCATCCCGTAGCAGATGCCCAGAACGGGAGTACCCAGTTCAAAGATTGCCGGATCACACTTGGGAGATTCGGGCAGATACACGCTGTTGGGCCCGCCGGTCAAAATGATGCCAATGGGATTCATCTCTTTTATCTCACCGGCAGTCAGGCTCCCCGGATGGATTTCCGAATAAACCGACAGGGAGCGGACACCCCGGGCAATCAACTCCTTGTATTGTCCGCCAAAGTCAAGGACCAGTACAAGCTCTCTCATATTTCCTCCTATTTCAATTCAAGATAATCTTCCCTTTCGGCTCCCACGGAAACGTACCGAATGGGGCATCCCACGGCCTTTTCGATAAAGCGGATATACTGCATGGCCTTTTCCGGCAAATCTTCCGGCTTTCTGCATCCCGACAAATCCGTTTTAAACCCTTCCAAATATTCGTAGATCGGCTTTGCCATCATGAGTCGGTGGCCCGTGGGAAAGCTCTCACAACGCACTCCGTTTATTTCGTATGCCACGCATACAGGAATCCGGTCAAGATAGGATAGGACATCCAGCTTGGTCAGCGCCAAAGTATCTGCGCCCTGCACCCTCACCCCGTACCGGCTGGCCGGTACATCAAATCCTCCTACCCTGCGAGGTCTGCCTGTAGCGGCTCCGTATTCCGCTCCCGCTTCCCGGAGAGCGGACGCCTCGTCACCGAAGAGCTCCGCTGTGAAAGGTCCCTCGCCCACACAAGAGGAATAGGCTTTCATAATACCCACCACATGATCCGGTCTGACACCCGGAATCCCCGCCCCGGCCGGGGCATAGGCAGCCAGTGTCTGAGAAGATGTGGTATAAGGATAGATCCCGTAATCAATATCCCGGAGAGCACCCAGCTGTGCTTCCAATAGAATGCTCCTTCCCTTATCCAGAGCTCCGGTCAGATATTCCGTGGTGTCTGTGATGAAAGGCAAAAGAGGTCTTGAAAACTCGGAAACCCATCCGGCCATGGATTCAAGAGTCAGACTTCTCTCACCATAACCGTTCAGGGTGATATTCTTCCACTCCAGGATGTCCGCCAGCTTTTCCGCCAGTTCATCCTGCGATAAAAGGTCACCCATGCGGATGCCTTTCTTCATGTACTTGTCACCGTATGCCGGGGCAATCCCCCGACGTGTAGACCCGTATTTTCGATCCGCCAGCCGTTCCTCCTCCAGGATATCTTGCTGTTTATGGTAGGGCATGCAGACAAAAGCTTTGTCGCTGATTTTTAGGGTGTCCGGTGTTATTTTGACGCCCTTGGAGCGCAGAGCGGAAATTTCGCCGCAAATGTGCTCAAGATCGATCACCATGCCGCATCCCATCACGTTGACCGTGTTTTCGCGCAGGATTCCCGAGGGGAGCAGGTTCAAAATAAACTTGCCTTTGTCGTTGATCACCGTATGTCCCGCGTTATTTCCGCCCTGATAACGGCATATGATATCGTAGTCGGCAGAAAGCAAGTCCACCATGCGGCCCTTCCCTTCGTCGCCCCAGTTAATCCCTACTATTGCGGTAATCATTTTATCATCCTCCCTCTGCGCATTTGCTGATACGAAAATGCTGCCCTCTATTTTCTTCTTTGTAGACCGGCGTGAACTTTTCCCAACGAGAAAGGCGCTCAACACATAATGCAGACAGTTGACCAACCGGCTGCGAATGCGGTTTTTCTAACTGGTCCGGACATTATGTGTTGAACGCCTTTCTAAAAGATTTTTTTATTGTACCTTAGATTCGGGCCAGTGTCAATCGTTTTGTACATATTTTATGTATATTATTACATTTTTATACATATTCTACCGTCCGGCTTCACCGCTTGTCTCCGGTGAATAAAATGGATGGACGATTTTTTTATCTTTGGTGGGCGGAAAGTGAAAAATCAAACCGACGCGATGCGGTTTTTCCCCTGGGCTTTGGCCAACCAAAGTGCACTGTCACTTAGCTTGAAAAGGGATTCCACATTCGTCTCACTGTCAGGGACTATCGTAGCTAATCCTACACTGATGGTATACTTAATCCGGTGTTCTGCCTCAACGGCAGCGCTTTCCGCTGCCTTCCTCAAACGCTCGGCCACTTCTGCGGACTGTCTTTCATCCGCCTGAGGAAGCAATACGGCAAACTCGTCCCCGCCGTATCTGCCGAAGAGATCGTGGCTTCTCAAAGATCTTTTCATAGTATCTGCGAAATCAATCAAGACCATATCCCCCACATGGTGGCCATATTCGTCATTGATTTTTTTGAAACCATCGATGTCGATCATCAGACAGGAGACCTTTTCCCGGTTCCTTGCGCACAGTGAAAGGGCCTCTCTCGAACGGAAGACGAAGGCACTGCGGTTGGGAATATCCGTGAGCCCGTCAACGGAGGCGGCTCTTTGGGTTTCCCGATCGACTTTTTCCTTATCCAGCAGTATAAACCCCGTACTGCCTGCAAGCATGACCAGGTACAGCATGAGAAACATGGCAACATTACATAGACTTGTGGAGGATAAACACATATCCAGGTTCCCGGTGAAGGCATTGAAGGCCCTGAGGAACAGCAGCAATATCACGACGCCGTAAAACCCGGCAATCACCTTTTGAAGGAGAGAGGCACTTTTGTCCGTAAAAAGCATCCATACAGGATAGACCATCAATACAGCACCAACCAGGGATGCCGTTACTATTCTCGCGCTTTCCTGGGTATCAAGGGCAACAACCATCACAAATGCAATAACGCTTGCTGCCAGGAGCCAGGCGAAGGTTTTTTTTGCCTTAGCAAACCGACCCTTCATAATCAATAAGGCGATCAGTTCCATAGCGAGACCGACCAGCAATAGGGCATTTCCCGCGATCATCAAAGTCATAGAGGTGCCAAAGTGCCTGAAGGCGAAGGTGAGCCATGCCACAGTCTGAACTATTTTTGACAGGAGAAAGACATTGACGGCCTTGCTCTTGTAGATCTTTGTCGTATAAGAAAAAAGCAGGATACCCGTGGCAACGTGACCCAAAATAAGGACAACCAACAATGTGCCCACATTTATTTCAAAAGGATTCAAATGACCACCCCGCTATCCGGTATCATTCAGCATGTTTCGACATAATTTGACTAATTATACATCCACTGAATTTCCCATGCAATAGTGGGGATTGGGGTTTTTTCTATTCCAATACCTTTTGGAAATGGGCAACCGTTCTGTCATCCATCTCCTCAACCATAACAATCCTATAACCAAATTTGGGGTAATAATCGGCTTTTCCAAAAGCTAAGGATGATTTCAACATAATTTGTTTATAATTTAAGTTGTGTGCTATCTTCTCAACCTCCGACATCATTTTATATGAATACCCTTTTCCTTGATATTTGGGTCTTATTGCGATTACATCAAGGTATAAATATTCCTTTCTCAGGAATAGCACAATTACCCCTATTGTCTTACCTTCCAGTTCAACCATGATCACCTCATGGTTTTTTATATGTAAATAATAGTCTTCTTTTATTGGCGGTGGCGTAATGTCCATTTTTTCAGCATATCCTGAAAATGCAGAAGTGACACAGTCCAGTACCGCCTGATAATCTTCTATAGTAGCTTTCCTAAACTCCATTTTCTTTCCTGCCATTACTCATTAATCTTGTACATCCGACCTTGTATTTCTTATTATAGTTTTAATGTCAGATAATTGTCAATTTATCTGAGAAATAATGGAGGGTTCGATCCTCCTTTCTCCTACCAAATGCAACAAACGCCGTAAACGGCGTTTGGCTGAGAATAGGGGGATTTGCATCTGCTCCCCTGTCGCATCTGCCGTCCTTCGCCCAAGCACAGGGCTCGGACCAGCTCGCTGAAAACCATCCTCGATGCTTTTCTATACGCTCGCTGCCCTTTCGGGTTCGATCCTCCTTTCTCCTACCAAATGCAACAAACGCCGTAAACGGCGTTTG
>CAYOYO010000143.1:0-4179 GCA_964408195.1 uncultured Oscillospiraceae bacterium
ATGTTGACGGTAAGGAGTACATTGCCTTATATGCAACAGATGGTTCCGACGAAGTATACCTATACGGGTACAAAGAGCTTGATGATGACGAAAACGACTGTGAACTCATCGACATCGAGGACGATGAAGAGTATGAGCGAGTCTGTGCAGTGTTTGAAGAAATTACTGCATGTGAAGAGGAAGAAGAGTAAGCCATCGAACGAAAAAAAGCCCGCTCTGCGGGCTTTGACTTTTTATTGGGACTTTAAGGCGTTTTTTAGAAATAGGAATGCAACCAAAGCGCAGATTCCCGCATAAATCAGATTATTCTTCTCAAAATTACCCTGAAAAAGCGGCAGGGCGGCCAGTATTGTAATCACCAGAAAAAGCAGCCCTATGAGCAAGTATCGCTTCCTTTGTGAAATCATCCCTTTTATCCCTCCTGTAAAACATGCTTATCATTCTGACACAATTACCAAAGCAAAGGCCGACAGCCTCTTTCCATGGCTAATCATAGCATAAGTTGCCGTTGAAGGAAAGAACACTTTGCTATATAATAAATACTTGTGAAGCAAAGCCAACCGGCTTTGCCCGGATGTATTTATTGTATCGCTCGTGAAGCAAGCCGGAGCGGCGGCTTGCACTGATGATATAATAAATAGGAAATATTGTTGGAGGTTTGCGATGAAAGAATACGACATCATTATCGTGGGAGCGGGCGCCGGCGGCGTATTCATGGCCTACGAGCTTACCAGGTTAAATATAAATGCCAGAGTTTTGATGCTTGAAAAGGGAGGAGACCTATCCAACCGGATGTGTCCGATCAAGACGGGCAGGACTCCCACCTGCATCAAGTGCGCACCCTGCCATATCATGAACGGTTACGGCGGAGCCGGAACCCTGTCTGACGGGAAGTACAACATCACTACCCAGTTTGGGGGCGAGCTGCACTCCTATGTAGGCACGGAAAAAGCTATGGAGTTGATGGAATATGTGGACCGGGTGCTCTGTGATATGGGCGGGGCTGAAGCGAAGCTCTACACTACAGCCAATTCGGAACTGAAGAGGACAGCCCTGCAGCACAATCTTCATCTTTTGGACGCAAAGGTAAGACACCTGGGTACGGACCGCAATTTCAAAATCCTCGAAAATATGTACGAGTATTCGAAAGATAAAATCGAGATGCACTTTCACACTGAAGCAGCCAGCGTGGAGCGCCGGAATGACGGTTTTGTGGTCATAACGAACAAAGGTGAAAACTTCCACTGCCGCCATCTGGTGCTGTCTACCGGCCGATCGGGATCCAAGTGGATCTCCGATGTCTGCGAGAAGCTGGGTGTAAATCTTACCCGAAACCGGGTGGATATCGGAGTCAGGGTAGAACTGCCCGCTGTGATTTTTAAGCATATCACCGATGATGTTTACGAAAGCAAGCTGGTATATAAAACCGACAAATACAACGATATGGTGAGAACCTTCTGCATGAATCCTTACGGAGAGGTGGTGGCAGAGAACACCAACGGAATCGTAACCGTAAATGGGCACAGCTATGCGGACGCGGCACTCCACACGGAAAACACAAACTTTGCCCTGTTGGTATCCAATAAATTTACAGAACCCTTCAAGGACAGCAACGGCTACGGAGAATCCATAGCCAGGCTTTCCAACATGCTTGGCGGAGGCGTCCTTCTACAGAGATTCGGAGATCTGGTAAAAGGAAGGAGAAGCAGCGCCCGAAGAATGGAGAAGTGCTTCACCAGACCAACCCTGAAAGCCACGCCGGGAGACCTTTCACTGGTGATACCCAAGAGGCAGCTGGATAATATCATTGAAATGGTCTATGCCTTAGACCAGATCGCACCGGGAACCGCAAACGAGGATACCTTGCTTTACGGGGTGGAGGTTAAGTTCTACAACTCAAAAGTGGATGTGAACGAAAAACTGGAGACGAAGATTCAAGGCCTCTACGCTCTTGGAGATGGCTCCGGGGTGACCCATTCTCTGTCCCAGGCATCGGCAAGCGGTGTGTTGGTGGCAAGGATACTTGCCGAAAAGTATTAAGAACCTTTGTGGTAATCCCTGAAAAACCGTGTATGGATTCCTTGCCGACTGCATAAGATAACGACGCGGCGAGGAACAGGTGCGAGTATTTACAGGAGGACCGATTAATGGACATGAGTAATGAAGACATATTAAAAAAGGCTTTGCTGGACACCCAGGAAAAAGTAAGAGACTTTATGCATTATACCCGCGAGATGAAGGAAGGGGAACTCCATTCTTTTTTTAAGGAAGCTGCAGAAGAGGAAGCAAAACAAGCGCGGAAGATACAGCAGTTTTTAGGGGAGATGCGCTGAAACAGATGTAAAAGAGGAAAGAGGTTCGAGTCCTCTTGACTTGGAAGCAAAAAATATATGATGGGGATATACCCCATCATACATTTTTGGTGCAGGCAAGAGGACTCGAACCTCCATGCCCTTGCGAGCACACGGACCTGAACCGTGCGCGTCTGCCAATTCCGCCATGCCTGCGCGACGAAATTCATTGTAACACAGCTTCTTTCAAAATGCCACAACTTTTTTATTTTTTTCTTGAAAAGGTTTCATGAAGGTTTCATGAAAAGGGGCGTTCCGGTTCACGTCCTATCCTGCCCTGTCCTGACGAACACTCAAGGCGTATGGATTATCAATTCTGACAATTATATTGTCAGAATTGATAAATAATACCGGCAATTTTCGACCGGAAAAAACAAAGAGGCGGATTATTGGCTAAAATTACATGTTTCAGAAATTTCAAAAATTATATAGACAAATGGCATAGGTTTTGCTATTGTATGTGCTATCTGCATTTTTCATTTTTTAAATGGCTTCGCGCAGAACACCCATTCATTCAATTAGGAGGGAAAAGGAATGTCTGAACAAAGCAATAGTGTTACGACGAATCCGGAAGAAAGGACTCTGGTCCGGGGTATCCATCCCTGGCACGTTTCCTTGATTGCCATTGGTGGGATCATCGGTTCCTGTTACTTTTTAGGATCCGGTTGGACCATCAAAGAGCTTGGGCCTGCAATCATGGTAGCATACATAATCGGCGGCCTTGTCATCTATTCGGTTATGCAATCTTTTGGTGAGTTGCTGGTCAATGTTCCCAGGAGAGGATCTTTTGTATCTTACTGCAAGGAATTTATCGGCGAGAGTTTCGCTTGCGGCGCCGGCTGGGCTTACTGGATCAACTGGGTAGGCTATGTCCCTGCAGAAGCGGTTGCCTGCGGTATCATGATGTCCACTTTCGTTCCCTTTAAAGGAAGCGTCATGGTCTATTCCATCATTGCACTGGCATTGATTACATTGGTCAATGTTTATCATGTCACATGGTTTGGACACATTGAATCCATACTGGCCATTTTGAAAGTGGCTGCCATCGTTCTCTTCTCCGCATGCGCCATTCTCATTATCTTCGGCGTCATCGGAGGCGAGCCTATCGGATTTTCAATCATCTACAATCCTGAACTGGGCTGGTACAAATCCTTCTTCCCCAATGGAACCTGGATTGTAGTGACGACTATGGTTATGATTCTGGTGAACTTCCAGGGGTCTGAGATTGTAGGCCTTGCCGCTGCAGAGACTCAGGACCCGGAACGCAACATCCCCCTGGCCTGCAAACGGGTAGCTTATCGTATGATCTTCATCTACGTAATTCCGCTGTTCTTGCTGGTCATGATTCTTCCTTATGAGAATGCGCACCTTGAGGACTCTGTTTTCAGCATGGCGCTTGCTCTGTACGGTCTCAAGTGGGCAGCCGGCTTCTTCTCCGTGATTGTCATTGTAGCAGCCTTCAGCTGCGCCAATTCGGGAGTCTACGGAACAGCCCGGGCACTTTACGGCCTGGCTTCCGAGGGGCTTGCACCCAAAATCTTCCTCAGGCTGAACAAATTCAACACGCCTCAGATTGCAACGATTTTCACCGTAGTACCCTGCTGGTTCTTCATCCCGCTGGCCTACTATTTCGGAGAAGGTGCATTTTATACCATGATCCTCGGCATGGCCGGCTTTACCGGCTCCGTCTGCTGGGGCGGCATCATTGCGGCTCAGCTGATCATGAGAAAGAAGTTGAAGCAAAGGGGTTACGATCCCAATCAGGTACTCACTGTGAAAGCCCAGTTGAATCCGGTGCTTCCGGCCCTGGGTCTGGCTGTCATCGTAA
>CAYOYO010000144.1:0-4164 GCA_964408195.1 uncultured Oscillospiraceae bacterium
TGGGGCTCCGGCAAGGGGCAGAAGGCAACAACTTCCCGCTTTATTTTTCATTGTTGTTGCCTTTGGGGCTCCGGAAAGGTGGGAAAGGCAACAACTCTCCGCTTATTTTTCCATTGTTGTTGCCTTTGGAGCTTTTCTCTGAATTCTTACCTAGTTCAAAGATGTAATGTAGCTAAGGTTCCGCCTTTTCTCCCGACTCTTACTTATTGCAAAGATAAAAAGTAGGTAAGGCTTTGCCTTACCATTGTTTTTTGATGGATGAGAATTATAGCCGGTTATCGTTTGTCTACAATTTTTAGGGACACCCGGACCCGGGTGCTGGTGCCCAGAAAGGGCAGTTCCACAAAAGCCATCTTCTTGTGGCGGCAGACAGGAGATGGCATAGTCTACTGAAGCTTGTTGATTTGCCGGAGGGGTGCCATGTATGGCGGAGCCGATTCATTGTGAATGCTGGCAACGATTCCGGTTTCATAATAGAGCTTTTTCCGGAAGTCTTCCACTTGCTTCTCTGTCATGGTTTTCTTCAGAATCCGGACGGACCTTTTTTTACATCCCGTTCCGTAGGTGATGATGGCGGCCTCCTCATCGAGCGAAAGGCTGTTCAGCTTCCGTTCTCTAACATCAAAAGGAATCACCATGTCTCCCAGCAACATACCAAAACCGGAAAAATAGAAATCAATGCCGCCTTCCCCCTGATCTGCAATCTTTGCGGCAGGTATGTGGAGCAGCTGATTTTCGAGAATAAGTTTGGCGGACCGAATCAGCCAATACTGGCGAATCAATAGAAATAGCAATAAAGTTAACAGTAGGGCATTCAGGCACACTGCCAGGAAAAGAAGGCTCCTCATCTGATGTATGCTGCTTTGAATCAGCAAAAGGATAGAAAACAAAAGAAGGCAACATAAAGCACACAACAAATTGAAAGTATAGGCAATCTTTTTCACCGGCACCACCTGATTTCCTATCCTGAGGAAGGGTAAAAGCAAGAATCAAGATAGATTATAAGTGGTTTTTTTTAAATTACATCACTATAAATGGGTGATTTTGGAGGGTTTGATTGGTTTTTGTTATTCTTTCACCTGTTGTCCCCTCACCATTCTCATAAATTCGGTCTTGCTCTGCACCCGAAGCTTGGAGTAAATGTTCTTGATATGGGTCTTTACGGTATTTTCGCTGATATTCAGCTCTTGGGCAATCATCTTATAAGTGGCTCCGTCAAGGAGCAGTATGGCGATTTCAATCTCTCTTCCGGTGAGTTCACAGCGACTCAGAAAAGCCATAAGGCCCTGGCTCTCTTTAAATTTTGCCGGGATCATGGTCTCTTCCCGGGCGACGCCGAGCTCAATGGTTCTTCCATTTTCCAAATCCGACCCTTTTCGGGACAAGCCTACCAGAAATGCCTGGTTCTCGATGACCATGGCCAGCTTGTTGTAGAGGATCGGCAAAAAAATCAACGTAAGAAAGACGATGGACAAAGTAATCGTAAGGGAATTGACCCTTGGGTCTTCAAATGAAAGAAGGGCGTTTCCCACTGCGATGCCGATGAATATGCCCATCACATTGGCAGAAAGTCCGATGCCGAAGATTCTGGCAGGATTTTTCGTGAAAGTGAGCATTTCCCCCAGTATGGTCCACCAGAAGAGATCGCAGACTCCGAAAGCCGAAAGAAGCAGGCTGTCGATAAGGATATAGCTCAGTGCCGAACGATCCAAGACAAAGTACAGGATGTAGGCGATGCCGATCATGGTCACCGCTATGTACATCAGGTAGGACTTGTTGAAGCGTTCCGGTATTCCAACCATGAAAATGAGTGCCCCGATGTAAGGAACTGCCCAGTAGATGCTGGACAACAGCTCATGATGGGCAAAGGCGGGCACTACCACTTGATACATGGTCCCGGAATTGATGGTGATAAATCCCACAAAAAGATAAAGCAAGGCCATGGGCCGCAGGAGCTTCATGGGCGGATTTTTCTCTTCATATTTATAGCCGGATTGAACCGAAGCACCTGATTTTTCTTCTCTGGAGAGTTCCTCAGGAAGTTTGTGGGCGGCGCAGAAGAAAGCAGAGACTGCCAACATACCCAAAGAAAGCAGTACCCCCGCTATAGAAGAGAGGTTGACCGCTATGGTGTTGAGGAGGATCATGATGAGATTGCCGGCAATGATAATGGCTGCCGCCGTCTGCATCTTTTTCCCCGGTGGCGTAAACCGCTGAAAGTAATAGCCCCAGCCGCCTATGACAAATCCGGCAAATACCGAGGCTGCTGCGATAGCCGGATGCCATAACGTTGGAAAAGGAAAGACAAGCGTAAATGTGACGGTCAGACATGCAAGCAGGGAAACCAAAATCATTTTCCTGGCAATCTGGATGGTGCGGGCTATAAAGCCCGCTCCAATCAATCCCACAAAATGTCCGAAGAGGATGAGGTAGTTGTAATAGCCGGGGATAGCGTCTTGGAATTCCGCCATCCTGGCATGGAATACCTGACCCTGAAAAGGCACAGCAAGAAGCCACCCGGAAAACAGGGCGAAAAACAATATTGATGCTTTGCGGTTGTCCCCGACTATGCTCCTCATCTGTCCGCTCCGATTATCCGCCAGGGCAAAGGCGCCTGTGCAAACCTTCCTTACTCTTTGATCAACAGGATCTCCACAACTCCCGGATCGTCACCGGTGACAGAATACATCCGCACCATGCTGTTGACTTTCACATCCCGGATATTGGCCGGCTCGTATCCGGTGATGACACCGCCTTCCACCACTGCCTTGTAAATGGATGCGTCGCTCAGCACGGAAAAGGTGGTTTTACCCGCCAGGTTGGCAGCGGTTTCAATCACATAATCGGATTTGTCCGTCACCTGTGCCCAGGTGCCGTCGGTGAAATCTTCAAAGCCTGCAGGTGAACTCAATGCAAGGAAGCCGTCGTCGGAGATGCCGAATTTTGTGATGATGCCCCCGGACAGTTGGAGTCCGTACAGGTCTCCATCTGTGAGATGGCCGTCAATGACTGCCGTTGCATCAGCGGTAACCCTGCCGTTTGTCTGGAGGTAGAGCCTGCTGGAGCCGATGAGAAATTCGTATTCGTCCACAGCCTTGCCGTCAGCGTTGACTACCTTGGCTGTATCCAGCAGGATGCCGTAAGCTCTGCCGCTGTAATCCGCCAGGAAACCGGCAGGATTCTCTCCCGGTTGATTCATATCACCGTCCCCCGGGTCGGTGGTTCCGCCCGGATTGTTGGCCTCTGTTATCTGGTCCGCCACCGGATTGGTCATGAGAGCCACATGGCCTCTCAGGGCTGAAGTATTCACGTTTGTGACCAGGTGGTCTATGTCAACGAAGATTCCCAGAGTAGCTGCTTTTACAATGAAGTTCTCCGGCCATTCCCCCGTGAGATCTTTGGCGCTGTAGCCCAAAGCCCGCACCAGCATGGAGGCCATCTCCGCATAGGTCACCTGTCCGGAAGGAATAAAGGCTCCACCGGGGTAACCGGAAATCACACCCTTTGCGCTGGCATAATTGATGTACTTCGCCGCCCAGTCATAGCCCGCCAAATCCGGAAAACTGCTCTTCGCGGCTTTTGTCAAAGCTTCTTCGGATGGAGCCATTGCTTTTACCACAATGGTACAGGCTTCGGCCCTGCTGATGGTCCACTCCGGGCGGAATGTGCCGTCAGGATAACCGGAAAGGATGCCTTTTCCCATCAGTGCGGTGACAGCCGCCTCATACCTTGTATCCTTTACATCGGCCGGTACTTGGGCGTCTGCAGCGAACACCGTTGCGAAAGAAGAAAGTGCCAATAGGGCTACCAACAGAAATGCAATCCCTTTTCTCATATTCCAATCCCCCTTTTGTATTACTTATCACTAAAATCACATGGTTTGGCCATGGTCTGTGCCATACGCCTATTGTCCTGCCGTGCCTTGGTCTGTGCTATAGATCAACTGGGCAGTCGTGCCTGCAGTCCGCCTCGCAAGTCCCATCGTCTATTTGCAATAGATGTTTTATCTATAACGCCTAATTGCCTATACGGACTAATTATACTATAAAATCCCCCGCGTCTGCAACGAGGCGGGGAAAGTGAAACCATATTGTAATACTGAGAGTCATGGGACAGACCAGCCACGGGGACAGACCCTTTGTCAGGTTTTTGTGTTGTGGCACA
>CAYOYO010000145.1:0-4101 GCA_964408195.1 uncultured Oscillospiraceae bacterium
TGCCTCCAGGCGGGCGAGGCAACGCTTTTGGGCCCAGGGATGTGGGTTGCAGTTGCTTCCCCTCTTTCCTGAGCCGTACACACTGTGGATAGTGCCGCCATGTGGACAACCCTTCGGGTTGACGCACAAGGCTTGGGCAACGTTGGAACCGTTGCCCACACTCTCCACAGTGACTGCTACTGCTGCTTACTGAATAAAAATGCTTTTTCTTACTAGGGAAGGTCTCTAATGGCGAGGGCTCAACCTGGCTTGAGCGGTGTATAAGAGCTTCTCTGGATACAATAGCTGAAAATAATAATATTTGCTCTATGCCGAATAAATCACTTGATTTCTGATTATAATATTTAATATCGAAACAAATTGTTCCGATATTAAAAAATATATTTACACTTCTAAATCATTATGTTATTGTATGAATCAGGGAGGAGTTGATTGAGAAATGATTGAGACTACCGTTCGCATCAGCGAAATTATATTAGAAGGATTTAAGAACACGGAATGCGGGCGAATCGAAATGCCGTCCGCTGATAACAAGAACCTTTTTTCAAAAAAGGCTGATATTCTTGGTATTTATGGTCAGAATGGTTCTGGGAAAACAGCAGTGATTGAGGCAATGGAGTTTGTTCAGATTTTACTGACGGGGCAGCCATTGCCCCGGGAAGCATTCCACTATGTTTCAAAAGGAGCTGAGACCTGTAAAATTACTGTTAAGTTTATCGTTGATATTGATAGTAAGGCAACAATGGTTGAGTATTCTTTTCAGCTGAAAAAAACTTTAAAAAACGAGCTTGAAATTGTGCGGGAAACTCTTTCTGGAGCTGTCTGGAATGGAAAGAAATTCGAAAGCAAAAGAACCCTGATTGATTATTCACTGTATTCACAAGGGCCAATATTTACCCCTAAATACCGGTTTGAGGATCTCATACGCAATAATGATGAAAACAAAGTCAATCTGGGCGTGGCAAAAAAAATAGCTCAAAAAAACCTTGTTTCCTTTATTTTCAGCACGGAAGGAAGGTCTGTATTTTTATCTGCGCCTAACAATATATCTGAAGACTACGCTTATATTATTGAATCATTGTATCACTATGCAGGTATGAATCTATTCGTAATTTCCAATGCTCATGCCGGCGCAATAAGCATGAATTTCTTGATTCCCTTTGCTTTTCGTCTGGACCTTGGGGAGACTATTGCGAAAGGTGACTTACCGATAAGGCTTGATCAACCATCAACAATCAGCAAAGAGCACTTTCATCTGGCCCAACAAATCATTAACGAAATGAATGTTGTCCTTGGAACCTTGGTACCCGGCCTTTCGATAGGAATTTATGACTTTGGAGAACAACTTCTTGAAAGTGGGTCAACAGGACATAAAATCGAATTAACCTCAAAACGTGGAGAGATTACTATTCCACTGAAGTATGAATCAGAAGGAATTCTTAAAATCATTTCTATTCTAAATGCGCTAATGTGTATTTATAACAATTCATCAATGTGCTTAATTATTGATGAGCTGGATGCAGGTATATATGAATATCTGTTAGGAGAACTGCTTTCTGTTTTTGAAAAAAGTGCAAAGGGACAACTTATTTTTACATCACATAATTTACGCCCGTTAGAAATGCTTAGTAAAAGCAGCATCGTTTTCTCTACTGCAAATCCCGCCAATCGTTATATCCGCATGCAGAATATCAAAAGCAATAACAATCTGCGGGATATGTATTTGCGCAGCATCTTATTGGGTGGCCAAAAAGAAAATGTTTACGAAGAAACCGATAGCGTAGAAATCGGCCGTGCGTTTAGACATGCGGGAAAGGCGGTGTGTGGTGGCTGCCAAAACTAAGAAAGTCATTCTCTTTATTGTAGAGGGATTAACCGATGAAAATGCATTGAACTCAGTTCTTAAGAAGATATTTGAAGGTGAAAACAAAGACATTCGTTTTCATGTTGTGCATGGCGATATGACAAGTGATCGGTCAGTATCGGGTCCAACTGCAAAAATTACAGTCCACAATTCTATAGAAATAGAAAGAAAGAGATATGGCCTTCAGAAGAAAGATATTATTAAGGTAATTCATCTTGTTGATACGGATGGAGCTTTTGTTCCGTCGTACAGAATCATCCATAGTACAGTGGAATCCATACAATATTTTGATGACCGAATCGAGTCGGCAGCCCCCGAGTCCATAATTGAACGCAATATCAGAAAATCTAAGGTACTGGGCTTACTTCATTCTACGAACGCAGTCGGGAGTATTCCATACTATGTTTATTATTTTTCACGGAATCTCGAGCATGTACTTCATAATGTTAGTACAAATTTAACCGATGACGAAAAGCTAAATTATGCAGATACCTTTGCAGATAAGTATAGTTCCGACCATGAAGGCTTTATAGCATTTATTTCTTTAAGTGATTTTGCTGTGCCAGGGGAATATAAGGAGACATGGGACTTCATCATACGGGATACAAACTCATTACATAGATATTGTAACTTTCATTTGCTTTTTGCAGATAATAAACAGGGAGATGAAACCACATAAGGGTTATTTTCTCTCAATCGGAATCTGCACTTCCAGCAGGTAGTCCCTGCTGTTATCCCTGTCCCAGGGGCCATGGATGGCGCTGCTTCTGCCCTCACCGGCCACTTGATAGCCATGGGCTTTGATCCATTCATATAAAAAGCGGTAGGTTTCGAAGACACGGTCAAAGGGACCACAATGGGCGAGAGCGGCTACAGTCACTTCCGGGACGCGGACAAACCGGTATGCATCGCAGTCTGTGCCAAAGCAATCCACCATATCATAATACTGAATATACATAGGACTGGTGATGGGGGCCCCTACCTCATGGGCAAAGTAATTATAGTCGGCGGGTGACTTGGGCACATGCACATTGGGGTTTTCCGCCTCCACCCTGTCCGACAGGGTCTGAAGCAGGTTCTCTCCGGTGGTTTCATCAAAGAAATCATTGTAGTCATGAACAATATATTCCTGTGTATAGGCAATATGCTCAGGAATGACTTTGATCTCTACCCGTGGCTTTTGCTTCATCTCATAGCTCGCCCCGGATTACCCTGCCGTCAAATAGGATAGCATCCCAGCTCAGCCGGCTCAGCTCGGAGGCCGGGCTTTTTGCAATATCTGCGGAGCAGATGTTCATATTGGCGATTTTTCCCGCCTCGATGGATCCCAGGAGATGGCCCAGGTGCATTTGCTTTGCCCCGTTGATTGTATACCCTTTCAGAAGGGTGGGTATATCAAGCCTCGCCGATTCCGGCGGCCTTACGCTGCCCAGATACCTGTCCAGGTCCAGCGGGTATTCCGGATCCACTCTTGTTGCCGCAACCTGCATGCTGAAGAATACGTCAGCCCGGTGCAACTCATAGAATGTAACCACATCGCTGGAAAAGGTCACCAGAGCGCCGCTGTCAATGATAAGATTGAACTGATACATCCGTTTCCAGGCATCTTCTGTCAGGTAGTTTAAAGCCTCTTCACCGAAATACCCTCCCGACCAGTGGCATGACCAGTTTATGGTAATTCCAAGCTTTGCAGGTCGGGGCATATCCGCCGGATCGATGAGTTCACAATGGGCAAAGATGGGCTGGCAGGTCCATTGTTCTCCCGATGTCTTTGCTTCTTCCTGCGCTCTTTCCACCGCATTGCATGCAACTCGAAAAGCCCGGTCGCCAACCATATGAATATGTAAATCCACGCCTTCCCGATTACACAATAAGAAGCAGTCTTTTAATTCGTCCTCGTCTACTGCAATGGCTCCGTAATTTGTGCCGGTGGGGTCATTGACATGCGGCTGCAACAAAGCGCTGTTTCCGATCTCGTTTGTTCCGTCTAAAAAGAACTTCATCGTATTGATCTTCAGATGTTTTGTGCCGTATTTCCGGTTCATTTCTTTGCAGAACCGGATTTTGTCCGGAAGATCATCCAGGCTGTAGAATCGCACCACACCATCGTAGTAAGTAGGAAGCCTGCCTGCGATGTCCAGGTCGTACATTGCCTTCATCTGGGCTTCGCCCTCCAGGATCCCGTCTGCTATGGCTGTAATTCCCGCATCAGCCATAAAGTCGAAAAAGGGAATCAG
>CAYOYO010000146.1:0-4037 GCA_964408195.1 uncultured Oscillospiraceae bacterium
TTTTGGAGGAGTAAATATGAGACTTTCACACCTTTCCTGGGTACAGGTACAGGAATATTTTAAAAGCAACGACCTTGTGGTGCTGAGCTGTGGCAGTATAGAGGAGCATGGAAAGCACAATCCACTTGGTGTAGACACCCTTGTCCCGGATCGGCTCCTTGATCTTATCGAAGAGAAGTGCAGCTGCCTTATCGCTCCCACAATGCCCTACGGCGCAACGGATGATCTGACCGCTTATCCCGGCACAATCGATATTGGTCAGGAAACCATGAGACTGGTTATGCAAAGCATTGCAGACTCGCTCATTGAGCATGGAGCAAAGCGTTTTGTAGTGGTCAACGGCCACGGCGGCAACGCAAATCCACTGGACCGTGTTTCGCTTAATCTTCATCGGCGCGGCTACTGGATGGCTGTCTTTCATTGGTGGACAACTGCCGGCAGCTTAAACCCCGATTGGGATGGTGGCCATGGGTCTTTTCAGGAAACAGCCGCCGTATTAGGGGTTGATCCAAAACTTGTTCATTACGAATACATGGATGACGAGCACCTTGTTAACGATGTGTCAACCACTCTTCCTACCGCGGGTTTTGATTATGTCAAATTCGGCGAATCTACAGTACGCATGTTCCGTGACACACGTTCCTATGCAACCAATGGCTGGATTGGGAAAAACCACCCCAAGGACGCAACCGTTGAAGTCGGTCAGGAAATGCTGGATACAACTGCAGATTATATTGCCCGGTTTATTGAGGAATTTAAGACAATTCCACTGCCTCCGGTTCTTAAAAAATAAACTCCTTTAATATGCATGAAAGAAGTGACGAATATGTTAGACAAGAGCTATATTAAACTCATTGAACGCTTAACTTCTGCTCCCGGCGCTCCCGGATTTGAGGAAGAGGTTACAAAGATAGCCGCCGCGTATGCGAAGGAAAACGACTTCGCAGAAACCCGGGAGAACAGCATAAGGAATCTTTATCTCACGAGGCACGGGAATACAGGGAAAAAGCCTATGCTCATGCTGGATGCCCACGGTGACGAGGTTGGTTTCATGGTGAAGTCCATTCGCCCGGACGGTACCTTGCATTTTTTGGAGCTTGGCGGTATATCCAGACTGAAGATACAAGGTTCGCGGGTCAAGGTGCGCGTCGCATCGGGCGAATACATTCCTGGTGTCATTGCGTCAATTCCCCCCCATTTTATATCGGAAGGAGCGAACGCCGATATTGTAATCGACATCGGTGCACATTCCAAAGAGGATGCAGTTCAAAACTTTGGCGTACGCATTGGCCAACCCGCAGTCCCGGATTCCCCCTACTATTACAATCAAGAAAATAACTTAATCATGGCGAAGGCATTGGACTGTCGCATTGGCTGTGCAGCGCTTATCGCTGTTATGGAAATACTTGCCGGGGAAGAACTGTCAGTAGATATGATTGGAGCCATCACTGCCCAAGAAGAAATTGGCGACAGGGGGGCACTCATCGCAGCTCAGGTTATCAAGCCCGATGTGGCTATCGTTTTTGAAGGGGCTCCCGCTGATGATACCTTTGTTTCGGAGGATGCCATACAAACAGCTCTCGGACGCGGGCCAATGCTGCGGCACTACGACACCAGTATGGTTTCGAATCCACGCTTTACATCCTTCGCTATTGACACTGCTATAAACCGGGGCATTCCCGTGCAGCAAGCTGTCCGTTCCGGGGGTGGGACAAATGGGGGCTGCATTCATACATATGGAGACGGCGTCCCAACGATTGTGGTCAGCGTCCCTGTTCGATATGTCCACTCTCCTTGTGGGATTTCCTCCTATTCGGACTTTTGTTCCACTGTCGAACTTACAGCGGCTATCATCAAATCATTGAGCAGCGAAATTGTGGCGGGCTTTCACGGTGCCCGTTAACATGGTTGTCTTTTAAATCTGGCATCAGACGCAACCGTAAGCTGACCGTTACCTGACGCAACCGCAACACCATTTTCCGGTTTTTTGGTCCGATTTGTGCAAAATTTCAACTTATGCACCCATAAACGGGCTTGTCCAGCGTTTTATGAGCAGAATTTCAAGTAATGCGCGTTTAAATGCCATATTATTACATTTAAACGCGCATTACTTGATTTTTTGCACAGATTAGAAGGTCAAACCCCCAAATCCACCGATAGATGTATCTGTCCCGCCCCTTGTCACTTAGTGACGCTTATTTCCTCCGCCCATTCTTCCTTTATTACCCTTTGGTCTATGGCGTTTACTCGCCCTTTCGATAGAAATCATTCTACCTTTGAAACTAAAATCTCTCATTGATTCCATCACTTGATCCGCATATTCCTCCGGCACCTCTATGAAGGTGAATTGTTTATGAATGTCGATTGCACCTAATAGCTTACCGGATAATGAGGTTTTAGAAGCAATGCCCTGAACAATGTTTTTTGCTTGTATATTATCCATTGTCCCTACATTCATAAACAGTCGGGTCATACCTTCTTTTCTATATTGAGTAGAGTAATCATCCAAATCTGAAACCTCGTAATGTCTATCCAGCTCATCAAAGGCCAGTTTAAATAAAACCGAGGCAACATCCAGGCTTGTAGCATCATCCGACTTAAATAATATTTGTTCAATGACTTTCGTATATTTTGAATATCCTCCAGCCTCTAGAAGTTCTACTACCTGATTTGTAGCTGCCTCCAGCCTCACTCCTTCCACATCCGAAATGGTTGGGGGTTGCATTGGTAATATGATTGATTTTGTATACCTCTGTATTTCCTTTAGCTTGTAGATTTCTCTTCCAAATACAAAGGAATAGGATACACCCTTCTTTCCTGCTCTGGCGGTCCTCCCTATTCTGTGAACGTAATACTCTTCATCGCTTGGAATATCATAATTGAAAACAGCTTCTATATCATTTACATCGATTCCTCTAGCAGCAACATCTGTCGCCACAAGGATATCTATCGTGCCTTTTCTAAACTTCGCCATTACTCTGTCACGCTCGGTCTGCTTCATATCGCCATGAAGGGCTTCCGCCGAGTAGCCTCTCGTCTGAAGAGAGCTTGTAAGCTCATCCACACGTTTTTTGGTGTTGCAGAATACCAATGCCAACTTTAAGTTTTTTGCATCAATTAAACGACATAGCAGTTCAAGCTTTGATGAATCACGCACTTCAATATAATACTGCTCTATACTTGGAATCGTTAACTCTTTATGCTCCGTAGCAATATGTTCCGGTTTGCTTAGATAAAGCTTTGCAATCTCCTTTATCTCCTTAGATAATGTAGCAGAAAATAAAAGTGTCTGTCGTTCTTCCGGAAGCTCTTTTATAATTACATCAATATCTTCACGGAAGCCCATGTTTAGCATTTCATCTGCTTCATCTAATACCAGCATCTTGAGATTGGACAGTTTTAAAGTGCGCCTTCTCATATGATCCATTACTCTACCAGGCGTTCCGACAATGATTCGTGGTTTATTCTTTAACGCCATTATCTGTGTATCGATGGACTGTCCGCCGTAAATAGGCAGCACCTTAATGCCGGGCTTGAATTTACATACGCTTTTTATTTCCTCTGACACTTGGATAGCAAGCTCCCTGGTCGGACAAAGAATCAGAGCCTGCACGCCCGGTTCGTTCGTATTAATCATATCGATTATCGGAATACCGAATGCACAGGTCTTTCCTGTTCCTGTCTGCGCTTGCCCTATGATATCCTTACCGGCAAGTATGTGTGGTATTGCCAAAGACTGGATAGGAGTCGCTTCCTCAAATCCCATTTCACGAAGGGCTCTTTGAACCTCTTTTGATAAATTTAGTTCTGTAAAAATTAGGTTTTCCATTAAATTCTCCTGATGTTCTTTTCATCATTTTTTCATTACAGTAGCTATTATAGCCGTTTTGGGCATAATTGCATTAATTATTTATATCCCGTAGTGACAGGGGTAGTGACAGGGGGACGGAGTGACAGGGGGACGGGGTTACTGTCACATACCCCTGTCACCCACGGTTGCTTTTAAGGCGTGACAGTAACCCCGTCCCCCTGTCACT
>CAYOYO010000147.1:0-4012 GCA_964408195.1 uncultured Oscillospiraceae bacterium
TATCAGCCCCAGCTCAACAAACCGATTTTAGTGACGGAGGAAGCAGAGGTTCGAGCCATCGCCATCGGTGCAGGGAAAAACGACAGTCCTGTGTCTATTACAACAGTCACCTTTGGAAACACGCGTTTCACCGACCTGGCCGATTATTCGTGGGCGAGGCTTGCCGTGGAAAACCTGGCAGAACAAGGTATTATCAGCGGCATGGGAGGATCCCGCTTTGCCCCGGAACAGCCCCTGACCCGCGCTCAGTTTGCTACCATGATGGTGCTTGCCATGGGAGAAACGCCTTCCGTTACAAAGACCGCTGACATTCCGGGACCGTCTTCCGGTCAAATCTCTTTTAACGATGTAAAACCGGCAGACTGGTATTTCGGTTATGTAAACAAGGCGGCTGAAAAAGGATGGATCAAAGGCTATACCGACGGCAGCTTCGGACCGCAGCGTCCCCTGAGTCGTGAAGAAATGATTACTGTTGTAGTCAAAGCTGCCGGCAAGGCAGAATTGAGCAAGGAGAAAACGGAGGAGATTCTAAGAGGCTTTTCCGGACAGACTCGAATCAGTCCCTGGGCAAGAGCACATGTGGCTCTCGCAGAGGATATGGGGATTCTGGAGCACGGTCATATCGTAGTCGACTCGGAAGAGGGGGCCACACTGGATGCCCAAAAGGGTAGCTCCCGGGCGGAGGCCGCTGTGACAGTCTATAAACTTTTGGAGTTTATTATAAGCACCAAGTAAAAGCAAGACAGGCTCTAGATAAAATCAGGGCCTGGCTTTCAGGAGAGGTAAGGAGGAAGAAATATGAGCAAGGATAATCTGGGAGAGGACAAATACCATAGCATGTACGATGTGGATCTCCGATTTTCCGGAGAAACTGTGCCCATGGTACCTTTTGTAAAGGAAGTTGTGGAGAATGTAATCTGCGGTTTGGTCAAATCCCTGGATGGATTTGACCCCGATGCCGAGATCAGCATTGTTCTAAAACCAAAAGGATAAAGTACGATGTCCCAGAAGTGAATAATTGACAAGGATTGCCATGGAAACCCAGCAGAAGCCGCAGAAAAGATTCCTCAATAGCTTCAGAGTATATGATCTGGTCATCATCGCCATGATGGCCAGTCTTGGAATTGCAGTGAAGCCTTTGGTGGTTTCTCTGGCTCACCTGATAACAGGCCCCTTGTTCATCCCGGGAGGAGCCCTTGCGGGAGGTTTTTACATGATGTGGCTGGTTCTGGGGGCGGCTCTTCTCGACAGATCCGGTGCTGCCACTCTCATCGGACTGGTCCAGGCGGTCATGGTACTTGCTGCAGGAGTTTTTGGCAGTCATGGTATATTCAGCCTGATTACCTATACCGTTCCGGGGCTGGCCGTAGATGGCGTCCTCCTGATAACAGGCTTGGCGCCCAGAGACAAGTTGACCATGTTTCTTTGCGGTTTAGCCGCCAATCTCACCGGTGTCATTCTCTCCAATGCAATCTTTTTCAGACTTCCCCTGCTGCCCTTGGTTCTCTCCCTCTCTATAGGAGCACTATCCGGCGCATTGGGGGGACTTTTGGCGTTTCTTATTGCCCGGCGCTTGGAGAAGTTGCAGATATGAACCGGAATACGAAAATTATAATCATAGTACTTGTCCTATTGGTCATAGCAACCGGAACGACTGTCATGGCCAATTACAATCACTCGAAAGACAGACTGGCCCTTCTGGAAAAACAGGAGATCCTTCTGTACGAAAAGGGAATTGAAGTTTGCCGCATAACTTTTGCGGATTTTAATGAAATTGGGCCCACGGAGTTTCAGGCGGACCTTAAGAGCAGCACAATGACGAAACCGGAGGCTCATAGTTATACCGGAATCGCCTTGTCGGATCTTTTCACTTATGCGGGGATTTCTCTGGAAGACAAGAGCCGGGTAATCGCTGGATCCCTGGATGGCTACCGGGTACCTTTGAAAATTGAAGAGATTGTGGCTCTGGACAATGTGTTCCTGGTCTATCAGGATGACGGAGAGTTCTTGAAGGCTTACGACCAACCGGGCGGTCAGGGGCCCTATATGATCGTTGTCCGCGGTGACCGGTTCAGCCAGCGATGGGCCAAATATGTCATTGAGCTAAACGTAGAATAACGACATTTTACAAAGTGGAGAGATACCACTAAAGGAAGAAAAGGTATGAAGGCAGTAAGGGCAAATCGCATCACATTTCAATATAAAGGTCAGGAAGAGCCTTTGTTTTCGGATGTCTCCTTTCAGCTGGAAAAGGGAAAGATCGCTGTCCTTACCGGGCCTTCCGGCTCCGGGAAAACCACCTTGGGATTATGCTTTGCCGGGGTCATACCCCATCTCCTGGAAGGAATCTTCGAGGGAGAAGTCGAGATAGAGGGCCGGGTCGGCATAGTATTTCAGGATCCCGACTTGCAGGTGTTTCTGCCAACTGTGGAAGATGAATTAGCCTTTGCTCCGGAGAACCTTTGCTGTTCCGGGGAGGAAACGGGACAAAGAATCCGTGAAACATTAGAACAACTGGGAATTCCTTCTCTTCGGGAAACGGATCCGACCAGACTATCCGGAGGACAAAAACAACTGGTTGCTTTGGGCGGGGTACTGACTCTGGTGCCGGATCTGCTCATCCTGGACGAGACCCTCGCCCAGTTGGACCGGGAGGCAAAGAAGAGAGTAACAGAGCTTTTGCAGACCCTAAAGACAAAGGGAGTTTCAACGATCCTTATCGGTCATGATGCCGACAGCCGGGAGATTGCGGATGAAGTCTTCGTTCTGAAGGAAGGAAAGTTGGAGCTTTGTTCTCTCAAGCCGGAGGTGGACCGATTTGCCTGAAATGGGGAAAGAAAACCCGATCATCCGTGCAGAGAATCTCACCTTCCGGTATGAGGATACCATCTGCCGACGGGCAGGAAAAAGTTCGGCCGGGAAGCCTGTCATCGCCGGGCTGGATCTCACATTATACAGAGGAGAAGCTGTTGCCCTCACCGGGCAAAACGGTGCGGGAAAGACCACGCTGGGGAAGCTTCTTGCGGGCATTCTGAGACCCTCCTCCGGGCGCGTGCTCTTGTCCGGCAAAGACGCAAAAGAGATGAAGCTGTTTGAGATCGGTCAGAAGATCGGATACTGCTTCCAGAACCCGGAGAGGCAGCTCTTCGCCTCCACCGTGGAGGAAGAGATCGGCTTTGGGCTCATTTATAGAGGAAGGCCAAAGCAGGAAGTGGACAGGATTACCGAGGAGCTGATAACACTCTTCCAGCTGGAATCCGTGCGAGGTTGCTTTCCTTTGAACCTGAGCTACGGTGAAAAGAGGAGGTTGGCGCTTGCAGCAGGTTTTGCCCTTTCCCCGGAATATCTGATTTTGGATGAACCCACCACAGGGCTGGACTCTGTGCGAATCGGGATCCTGGGCCGGGTGCTGAAGGAGCTGCGGGGCAGAAATACAGGGATGCTGTTGATCAGCCATAATGAAGAATTTCTCCACGACAATACCACACGGATCCTTACCATGGAAGGGGGGCGGATCCTTCATGACCATAGGATTTGATCCAAGGACAAAGCTGATCCTCATCGTCTGTCTGTCCTCCATGGCGGTGTTCATGAATCGCCTTATCATTCTGGGAACCTTGTTCCTGATTTCCCTGCTGTTGCTCCTGCTCTTTCGGGTAAACATAAGGGGTGTATGGAAGAGGACCAGAGCATTGCTGGCCATGGTGGTGTTCATTGCCCTGGTTCAGAGTCTATTCGGTCAGGGGGGGCAAGCTCTGATCACTCTGGGCAGGCTGGAGCTCCTGACAACCGGGGGTCTTATCCTTGCGGGAGAATTCATCCTGCGGATGCTGATTATCCTCACATCCGCATGCATTCTCACCACCTGTGGGAGCCGGGATGTCATCCAGGGACTGGTACAGTGGAAGCTTCCCTACGAAATTGCTTTTATGGCGGCGCTGGGCATCCGGTTTATTCCGGTTTTCGGAGAGGAATTCCGGGATGCCAGGACCGCCATCCAGCTTCGCGGTAT
>CAYOYO010000148.1:0-3922 GCA_964408195.1 uncultured Oscillospiraceae bacterium
ACCTAAGGGAAACATTAAGATTAACTAAAATGTTGCCCGGTTTATTGAGATATTTTTCAGAAAATTATAAAATTATAGAATGGATAATTATCTTGAGGGAGGTGTAATAATGGAATTCAAGCTGACAGCAGATTTGGTTTTTGTTGGGGGCCCGGTCATTACGGTAGACAAGAATAATGCCATTCATTCCGGTTTAGCGGTAAAAGGAAATAGGATCCTATATGTCGGTGATGAAGAGCAAGCGCGAAAACTCATTGGACAAGATACTGCGGTTATTAACCTTGAGGGTAGGAGTCTGGTTCCCGGATTTGTTGATTCTCACCTACATACGGGCGTCATGGGAGCAAACGCTTTGGCCATTGACTGCCGTTCCCCGGGAGTATCCTCCATTGAGGATATTAAAAGGCTGATTGCCGAGCGGGCAAAAGTGACCCCGAAGGGCCAATGGATCCGCGGCTGGGGTTACGACCATTCCAAGCTGGCCGAGAAGAGGCATCCCAACAGATGGGATCTGGACGAAGCTGCGCCGGACCATCCTGTTATTCTGTCCCGCGTATGCGCCCACATATCTGCACACAACAGTAAGAGCCTCCAAATTGCAGGCATCACAGATGAAAGCCAGCCTCCGGCGGGAGGCGTTTATATGAGGGAAAACGGCCATGTGAATGGTGTCATGCTTGAATATGCTCATATGCAGGCCATGAAAGTCTCTATGCTTTCACATGAAGATCTTCTTGGCGCCATGGAGGTTGCCAACGGCATGTTGATCAAAGAGGGTATCACTTCTCTGCACGATTCCGGAGGTTACGGTTTCGTTCAGATGGGGGCCTTCCAGGATGCCGTGAAACAAAAAAGACTAAAAGTCCGCATTTATTCCATGATCTTTTCCTTTGTGGAAAATCTGGATTTCAACAATACCTATCTGGGCATAGGGCTGCATACCGGATTCGGCAACGAGCGCTTCAGAATCGGTCCGAGCAAGCTGATGATAGACGGCAGCAGCAGCGGACCTACTGCTGCCACCTTGCAAGGCTATGCTGTCGATCCTGAGAATTTCGGTATTCTGAGTATGAATCCGGAAGACGTGGATGCATTTGTTTTAAAGGCACATAAAGCAGGCTTCCAGGTGACCAGCCATGCCGTGGGCGACCGGGCTGTGACCGTAATCGTAAATGCCATAGAACAAGCCATGAAAGCGTACCCCAGAGAAGACTGCAGGCATAGGATCGAACATTGTGCCATGATCAACGATGAACTTCTGGACAGGATAAAGCGCTTGGGTATCGTACCTATATTGAATCCTATTTTCCTGTATGAGTTCGGTGATGGATACATGGTCAATTACGGAAAGGAAAGAGCGTACAGAATGTTCGCGGCTAAAAGCTTTTTCGACAAGGGAATCCTTGCCGCGGGAAGCAGCGACTGTCCCATTACTTTTTCCAATCCTATTTTAAACATGCACCTAGCCTGTAACAGGACCACGCAGACCGGGCAGATCATCAATGAGGATGAATGCATCGGCGTCATGGATGCGCTTCGAATGTTTACCTACAACGGCGCTTATGCCAGCTTCGAAGAGGACATCAAGGGGACTCTGGAAGAAGGGAAACTGGCCGACCTTGTAGTTCTCTCCCGGGATCTCACAAAGGTTAACCGGGAAGACTTAAGGAATGTTGTCGTGGACATGACATTCATTGACGGAGAAAAGGTTTATGAGAGGTAACAAAATGGAAAGGATTGAATGTATCAAGGGATTGTCAGAAAAACGATATCTTTAATTTTAACAAAAGTCAGGGGCTATAGCAATTTGCTGTAGCCCCCTTTTTATTACCACATTGAAATGAACTGTGGCTCGATCAACCAGGGTTTAATACATATTTACCTGATGGTAGAAGTCGGCGTACTGCTGCTTCAATTGATTCATCAGCTTTTCCGGTCTGGGTTTTGTCACATTGGACACAATGATGAAAACAATCAGGTTGCAGATTAGAGCAAAGATAGCTCCGCCGCCAGAAATAAAGGGTCCGGGTGCCTTGATGGGGCTGAAGGTAAAGAGTACCAGCAATCCCAGTCCTACCGCCATTCCCGAGGCTGCCCCGGCAACGGTGGAACGCTTCCAGAACAGTGCACCGCAGGTTGGAACCATAACTTGTGCAGTGCCGCCCAGAGCGACAAGACCAATGGTCACCAGCAACCCGGGAACAAAGAGTGCCATAATGTATGCGGTGGCCGAGAAGATAAGCAGGGACCAGCGTCCTACCCAGATTAGTTTGTGCTCTGACAGGTTCTTATTGATATATTTCCTGTGAATATCCATTGTATAGACGGTAGACAGAGCAAGTACCTGAGCATTTGCCGTTGACATGGCCGCCGCAGCGCCGCATGCCATCAGTACGGAACCCAGTACAAAAGGTGCGTTATTGAACAATACTGTGGGCAGGATGTAGTCTGCATTTCCGTTGACCAGTTGGGTCACGTCGGGATACAGAAGTTTTCCCGCATTGCCTGTCAGCATAGATCCTATGTAAGCAATGGCTGCCAGCGCCAGGAGGAAGGGCATAAAATCGAAGGTCTTTGCCGATTTCGCCGCATAGAAACGGGCCCAAAGTTGGGGCCCCATAAAGGATCCAACCGGAGTGATAATGAACATAGCGAGCCAGTTCATCCATTTTCCTTCAGGAAGGGTTGTATGACCGGGGAACATCTGCTCAACTTGGTGGAACATGGCCGCAGGCCCCCCTACCAAGCTTGCCACATAGAATCCGGCAAACACCATTCCGAAGAACAGGAGCACTCCGTAGAAGATGTCGCACCATGCAATGGCCCGGATACCTCCTGCCCACACATAAATGATAATTACCAGATAGAACAGCATGGCGGCCAAAGCAAAGGGAATCAACTCTCCGGAAGCTACTTGAATCAGATACGCTCCGCCGGAAAGCTGAATCTGCAGGTAGGGAATCGTGCAGACGAGCATGATCACCGCAACGAAATTGCCCAACTTCACTGATCCATATTGATGGCTGAAAAAGTCTGTGGCTGTGATGTAATTATTCAGCTTACCCATATACCATATCTTTTTGCCCACACCGAAGTACAAGACTCCGAAGAGGATATTCCATGCAATGGCGGTCCAGTACATGGGTCCGGTAGTATAGAAGTAGCCGTTGGAACCGAGGAATGCAAAAGCACTCCACCAGGTGGCGGCAACGGAGAAAAATACAGCGATACCGCCCATGGCTCTGGATTGAATAAAGTAGTCCTCTGCTGTTGATCTTGATTTACTCCTCGCAAAAAAACCAATCGCTAAGGGGAAGATCATAAAAAAGCCGATTACTAGGAGGGCAATTACATTTTGCGTCATGATTCGTCACCTCCTCGTTTCTTTTCATCCAGCACCGGTTCGCCCCAGTTCATGAGGTAGGCAATCAGAATAATGATTACCATATAGCCCCACATGATCAGGTTGAAGGCATAGATGAAGGGAAATCCGAAAATGTAGGGATCCGCTTTATCCTTGAAAAAGAATACACCCGGAAACTCCATGCACATGAAACCAATCAGAATTAAAATCCAAATGACTTTTGATTTCCCTGACATCTTGGCATCATCCGGTCTCATAAGAACCTCCTTTCTTCCCTATTGGGATCACAGAAAATAATTATAGCCTAAGCGCCATAGAATATACTATCATATAAAGTTTAAGGAGCGGTTAATCAAACCTTAAAATAATCTAAAATCTCAGAAAAGTTAGAAAATAACAGCCAGCTACGGGGACAGACCCCATTGGGAACCGGAGCGCGGATTTGTGCCCCTGCGAGTGGCAAGCAAGTGCCCTCCGGATATTAGCTCACCCAATTTGTGAAACAAATTGATGGTGAACTTATGCAAAGAAATCACAAATCTCTGATTTGTAGATTTC
>CAYOYO010000149.1:0-3903 GCA_964408195.1 uncultured Oscillospiraceae bacterium
AGACGAACACATCCTCGGCGGTGTTTCTGCTCCGCAACACACGGGAAACGTTCCGGTAGCCCTGCATGGCCTTCTTGAAATAGTACCGGTCCGCCACGCTGACCATGACGCCCTGATCATTTACCGAGTTTCCTGTACGGTCGGCAACGAAAACCACCGAGAAGTTGGAAGTGATCTTCATACTTTCTATGATTTGAATGAGGGTTTCAGAATGAAGAAGATCCTCAACATCACCCGCATATTTGGCTACAGGTGCAAGAGTCTCCCACTGTCCCTGTATCTTTTTCTCCAATAGTTCCGTAATACCCTTGGAAACATCCCTGAGAGAAGTCTTGGCGTGCTCTTCGGTATGCCCGTCAATCGCTGCAAAAAAATAGAAAAATGAGATTGCAAGAATCAAGATGACCCAGGCAATCAGCAATACTGCAATGGACCAGAAGTTAAATCCCTTTTTACTCTGCATTTTACTCCTTTATCCATCGAGGAATTCGACTCGAAAGGGCAGAATGAACTGAGTTACTATACCATATCCTTCAACGCATTACAACAAAAAAAAGTTAATATTTCACCATTATTTGCAAATTCATACAATCTTTTTCCCGCGATTTCAGTCCTTGAAAGGATTCTACTTCTCCATACTTTTAGAGAAGGTTACAGTAACCCGGGTCCCTTCTCCCACAGTGCTCTCGATATGAACCTCCCCGTGATGAAAACCGGCAATGTGCTTCACGATGGAAAGTCCCAGCCCTGTTCCTCCGGACTGTTTGGAATGACTTTTATCTACCCGGTAAAACCGTTCGAATATCCTGTCATGATGTTCCTCCGGGATGCCTATCCCCGTATCCTCCACAGAAAGAAGGATCTTTTCTCCATCCTCCCGGATTCGAACCCACACTCTTCCACCGTCCCTGTTATATTTGATGGCATTGTCGCAGAGGTTGGTGACCAGTTCTTCCAGAAGGGTTTCCACCCCGGAAACAATCCCTCTGTGCCCCTGAACCTCCATTTTAACTCCTTTAAGCGCAGCCAGAGGAGCCAGTTTATCCTCCACCTTCCGGGCAAGTTCCCGAAGATCCACCTCTTCCATAGCGAATGGGACATTACGCTCATCCAGTTGAGAAAGCCTTATAATGTCTTCTACAAGAGAGATTAATCGGGCCGATTCCTCATGGATTTTCCCGGCAAAGGAGGGGATGTCCTCCTGCCGCACCATTCCGCCCTTGATCAGCTCCGCATAGCCTGAGATGGCTGTGAGAGGCGTTTTTAATTCGTGAGACACATTGGCCGTAAACTCTCTACGGATCTGCTCCGCTTTCTGCTGCTCTGTAACATCTAAAATGAGCAGGATGGCTCCCTTGGATTTTCCCTCCGGGTGGATTGGCGTAGCCCGTACCTGGTACTGTCTCTCTCCTGCTCGAAACAGCTCTTCGGTGGCTCCACCGGTCAGCGCCGTAGTCACCATTCTCTGCAGGGATAAATTCCGATTCAGAGCGGAGAGGTGGGTTCCTTCCCTCCCTTTTTGCTCCATAGACTCCCGGTTCTCCGGCTCTCTTCCCAAAAAGTGCAGAGCGCTTTTGTTAACGGACAGAATGGTGCCCGCCTCATCCATCACCACCAGGCCTTCTGCCATTTTCCCCGTAATTTCGTCAAACTGCCGCTTCCTCTGCTGCAGTTCTTTCACCTGGCGGTCGATGGAATCCTTCTGATGGTGGATGCGGATCAGCAGGGGAGCCAGTTCGTCATAGATGTCGTTGTCGATGGGATTTTCAAGATCGATTTCGTTGATGGGCTTTACGATCTTCCTTGTCTGATATCTGGCATAGACTACTGCAACGCATAGAACCGCAAAGAGGATTCCCGCCATAGCCGGCCCGCTGCTGGCCAGGGCTGCAAAGGTGCTGTCCGTATTGCTGGCTACCCGGAGAATCCTGCCGTCATCCAGTCTCAATGCAAAATAATAGGTATAACTGCCTATGGTTTCGGACAGGCGTACATCATGTCCTTTCCCTGTGGCCACCGCAGCTTTCACTTCGGGCCGGTCACTGTGATTTTCCATGGTCTCCGGCAATGCCCGATTGTCGAAAAGCACCTTCCCCGAAGAATCGATGAGAGTGATTCTCGACTCCCTGTCTTCCCCTTTTATACGGGCCAGATAGTCCGCACCTTCTTCTGACACACCCACTTGCAGATAAACAGCCTGGTTGTGAAGCTCCCTCTCCATGTCCTCCGTAAGCTGCTGATACATAATCATGGAAAGGGCGGTGACCGAAAGAACTGCAGTGAGCAGACCCAAAAGCGACATGCTGATAAAGATGCGTTTTCTCATTTTTTCCCCTCAATCCTGTAACCGATGCCCCTGACGGTCTCAATGATATCCCCAACGGCGCCCAGCTTGGTTCTAAGACTGCTCACATGGACATCCACCGTGCGGGTTTCCCCTCCATACTCGTAGCCCCAGATTGCTTCCAATATCTTATCGCGGCTCAGTACAATCCCGGCGTTCTCCATCAAATACCGGAGTAGTTCAAACTCCTTCAAAGTGAGCAGGACTTCTTCCCCGCCTGAAGTAACCCTATGGCTTTTACCATCCAGCACCAGCTCACCGATGCAGAGCTGCTCTTCACGGGGCTCCGGCGAAGACCTGCGGAGCACCGCTTTAATCCGGGACAGCAGCTCCATGACCCCAAATGGTTTGGTGATATAGTCATCGGCCCCCAGGTCCAGACCCTGGACCTTATCGTACTCGGCTCCCTTTGCCGTGAGCATGATAACGGGGATATCCCGGGTATCCTTCTGCTTTTTTAAACGGGACAGGATGGAAATGCCGTCTTCTCCCGGCAGCATGATGTCCAGCAAAACAAGGGAAGGCTTCCTGTGGGAGAGCTCCCCTGCAAAGCTTTGTCCGTCGGGAAATCCCATAGCTTCGAAGCCGCCAGACCTGAGCGCATAAACCACCAGATCCCTGATATTGTCGTCGTCTTCTACACAGTAAATCATACCTGTCCACCCTTCCCATTCAAATCATACTCATCCTATTTGTCTCCTCCGGCTACCCCAGAGCAAATTCTGAGTTTGCATCTTTGTTGTCTCGGGGCCCCCGCAAAGCCTGGCTTTCATCTTTGTTTTTTGGGGTCCCCGCAAAGCGAGATTCTGCTCAGCTTTGTGGGGAAAAGGAGGAGCGACGAAGCGACGAAAAACACCGACTTTGCAGAAGGGGTTTTGAGTTAAGCGTAGTCTGCTCCGACGTGTGTTCCTGTAATCGAAAACTTCACCCACTCCGCAATATTTGTAGCATGGTCGCCGATTCTCTCCAGATATTTGGCAATCATAAGAAGATCCATGGCTTGACCCCCGTTGTCCGGGTTCTCCAGAATCAGCCGGAACAGATCGTCCTTTACCGTAACGAAGAGATCGTCTACGATGTCATCGGCTTCGATGACGGATTCCACCAGAGTAAGATCCTTGCGGACGAATGCATCGATACTGCCGGAAACCATTCGCATGGTCTCACTGGCCATGCGGGGGATGGTCTCCAGCTTTTTAATAAAAGGCCCTTCTGACAGGTAGACGGCGATTTCTGAAATATCGGCGGCCTGGTCGCCGATGCGCTCCATATCCGTGATCATCTTCAGGGCTGCGGATATGAGTCGCAGGTCCCTTGCCACCGGTTGCTGCTGAAGCAGGAGCTTCAAGCAGAGGCTTTCGATTTCCTTTTCCTTCTCATCCACCGCCCGGTCCCCTTCCATGACCTGCCTGGCTAACACCTTATCCTGCTCAATGAGAGCCTTAATCGCATTGCTGATAGAGGCTTCGATCAATGACCCCATCATGATCAGCTCTGTATTCAGCTGATCCAACTGTATATCAAACCGGTTTCGCATCATCCAAACCTCCCTGTAATGT
>CAYOYO010000150.1:0-3899 GCA_964408195.1 uncultured Oscillospiraceae bacterium
CGATAAACACGTTGAGGTAATCGTCAGCCAGATGCTTTCCAAATATAAGATCGAGGAAGCCGGAGACACGGATTTGCTTCCGGGAGGGCTCTACAGCCTTGCCGAAATTGAAGAGGCAAACGGGAAGGCGGGAGAAGAAGGCCTGGAGCCTGCCAAAGCCAAGAGAGTACTCCTTGGCATTACAAAGGCATCCCTGGCAACAAACTCCTTCCTCTCGGCCGCTTCCTTCCAGGAGACCACACGGGTCCTGACAGACGCGGCGATAAAAGGAAAGACGGATAATCTGCTGGGTCTGAAGGAAAATGTCATCATAGGCAAACTCATACCGGCGGGAACGGGTATGAGGAGATATCGTGACATCGGCCTGGATTACGGAGTCAATACCGAATATATGGAGTCCTTCAATGTGGTGGATGACTACGAAGAGGATGAGGAGGACCGGGACACAGAAATCGCTGTCCAGGAACCGACCCGGGGAGATATCTCCGCTTTGTTCCAATCCGTAGTGGACATGGATGAGCTGCTGTAGCATAAAATGATTGACAATGATGAGCCGGCGATGATATACTAAACGCCGGTTCGTCCTTGGGTACAATAAGTTTAAGCCCTTCACAGGTTTAAATATAGAAGCAGTATGTCGTAGAAGCACAGCCCTGCAATAAGGCGGGGAAGGCCAAAACGGCAAGAAAGGAGAAAATACAGAATGCCTACCATTAACCAACTGGTAAGAGAAGGAAGGACAAGGTCCGTGAAGAAATCGCAGGCTCCTGCTCTGTTGAAAGGTCTCAATACCATCAAGAGAAAAGCCACTGAGATTGAGGCACCGCAGAAAAGAGGCGTATGCACTTCCGTAAAGACTGTCACTCCGAAGAAGCCGAACTCCGCTCTGAGAAAAGTAGCCAGAGTCCGTCTGACCAATGGTATCGAAGTCACCGCTTACATCCCCGGCATCGGACACAACCTGCAAGAGCATAGCGTTGTGCTGATAAGAGGCGGCAGAGTTAAGGACCTGCCCGGTGTGAGATATCATATTGTCAGAGGAACACTGGATACCGCAGGCGTGGCCAAGAGAGCCCAGGCCCGTTCCAAATATGGAGCGAAGAGAGGAAAGAAAAAGTAACATCGGGAATTATGCAAAGGTAAGTTTCGTACGGAGATTTAGCGAATGTGCCCTTAATATATATTGAGAGGCACCGCGGCCTTAATAAAGGAGGTCGAGTACCGAACGAGTATTGCCTCGAGCAAACAAGGAGGGAAGAGAAGTGCCAAGAAAAGGAAATATCCCTAAAAGGGAAGTACTTCCGGATCCGGTCTATGGCAATGTTGTTGTTGCAAAGCTCATCAACAGCATTATGCTTGACGGGAAAAAGGGAGTTGCTCAGTCCATCGTTTACGATGCATTTGACAGAATCAAACAAGTCACCGGAGAAGATCCGCTGGAAATTTTCCAGAAGGCCATCAACAACATCATGCCTGTAGTTGAAGTAAAGGCAAGGCGTGTAGGCGGAGCTAACTACCAGGTGCCGGTGGAAGTGAGAGCGGACAGACGCCAGACTCTGGGTCTGAGATGGTTGACAAAGTACACCAAAGCCAGAGGTGAGCGGACTATGTCCGAGAGACTTGCAAAGGAAATCATGGATGCCGCCAACGGTACCGGTGCATCTGTGAAAAAGAGAGAAGACACCCACAAGATGGCAGATGCCAACAAGGCTTTTGCACATTACAGGTGGTAAAAACAACAAAGAATTGTTGTGGAAAGGAGTTAAGATATGCCTAGAGAATTTCCGTTGGAAAAGACCAGGAACATTGGTATCATGGCGCATATTGACGCCGGAAAGACAACTACCACGGAACGCATCCTTTTCTATACAGGAAAAACCCATAAGCTGGGAGAAGTCCATGAAGGCGCAGCTACTATGGACTGGATGGAGCAGGAACAGGAGAGAGGCATTACCATAACTTCTGCTGCAACAACGGCCCAATGGAAAGATACCAGGATAAACATCATAGATACGCCCGGACACGTGGATTTCACCGTGGAGGTGGAAAGATCCCTTCGAGTCCTGGACGGCGCTGTTACGGTTCTATGCGCAAAAGGCGGTGTGGAGCCCCAGTCTGAAACTGTCTGGAGACAGGCGGAGAAGTATCACGTTCCCAGGATGATTTTCGTCAATAAGATGGACATCACCGGTGCGGATTTCCTTCGCGTGGTAGGGATGGTCAGGGACAGGCTCAAAGCTAACGCAGTACCTATTCAGCTTCCCATCGGAAGCGAGGATAAGTTCGTGGGTATGGTGGACCTGGTAGAAATGAATGCTGAGATTTATAAGGATGACCTGGGAAAGGATATCCAAATCACAGAGATCCCTGCTGAACTGCTGGCCGAGGCAGAGAAGTACAGACACGCTCTGATTGAGGTCGTTGCGGAAGCGGATGAAGAATTATTAACCAAGTATTTAGAGGGGGAGGAATTCTCCCGGGATGAGATTAAGGACGGCATTCGCAGGATGACCATCGCAGGCACTCTGATTCCTGTGTTGTGTGGCTCCTCCTACAAGAATAAGGGAGTGCAGCCTCTCCTAGATGCGGTAGTGGATTATATGCCATCTCCCATCGACATCCCGCCCATTAAAGGAATTTTGCCCGGATCCGAAAAGGAAGCGGAACGAATTTCCAGCGACAAGGAACCCTTCTCGGCCCTTGCCTTCAAAATCATGACGGATCCTTTCGTGGGAAAGCTGGCATTTTTCAGAGTGTATTCCGGAAGCTTGGATTCAGGTTCCTATGTGTACAACTCAACGAAAGAAAAGAAGGAGCGGGTGGGAAGAATCCTGCAGATGCATGCAAATCACAGGGCAGAGATCGAAGCGGTTTACTCCGGTGATATTGCGGCAGCGGTAGGGTTGAAAAACACCACCACGGGAGATACTCTCTGTGAAGAGAAGCATCCCATTATCCTGGAGTCTATGGAGTTTCCCGATCCGGTTATCGAGATTGCCATAGAACCTAAGACCAAGGCCGGTCAGGATAAGATGGGCGTTGCGCTGATGAAGCTGGCAGAGGAAGATCCCACGTTCCGTGCATATACCAACCCTGAGACAGGGCAGACCATTATAGCAGGCATGGGTGAGCTTCATCTGGAGATCATCGTGGACCGGCTCCTTCGTGAGTTCAAGGTGGAAGCCAATGTAGGCAAACCCCAGGTATCTTACAAAGAGACTCTGTCGGCACCTGCTGATGTGGATTATAAATATGCCAAGCAGTCCGGCGGAAGGGGCCAGTACGGTCATGTAAAAATCCGCGTTACCCCCAGAGAACCGGGAGCGGGTTATGAGTTTAAGAGTACGGTAGTAGGCGGCACGGTTCCCAAGGAATATATCCCCAAGATCGACGAGGGAATTCGGGAATCCATGCTCTCCGGCCCCTTAGCTGGATACCAGGTAGTAGATGTAGGAGTGGAGCTGTACGACGGCTCTTACCACGAAGTAGACTCTTCGGAAATGGCGTTCAAGATTGCCGCTTCCATGGCGTTCCGGGAGGCTGCCAAAAAGGCAAAACCGGTGCTCCTTGAGCCTATCTTCAAGGTGGAAATCACGGCTCCGGAAGAATATATGGGAGATATTATCGGAGATGTAAGCTCCAGGAGAGGTCGCATCGAAGGTACGGACATGAGGTCGGGAGCTGTCAATGTCAGAGGCTTTGTGCCGTTGTCGGAGATGTTCGGATATGCAACAGATCTGCGCTCCAAAACCCAAGGACGGGGCGTCTATGTTATGCAGTTTGACCACTTTGAAAAACTCCCTGAGAATTTATTGGATAAAATCAACAAATAGACCTAAGAAAAAGGAGGAAAACCACAATGGCGAAATCGAAATTTGAGCGTACGAAGCCCCATGTGA
>CAYOYO010000151.1:0-3894 GCA_964408195.1 uncultured Oscillospiraceae bacterium
AAGTCAGATACTCCCCTTTTTCATCATTGTAACAGTTGGAGCATTGAACCACACAGCCGGGCTGACAAGCCAGCTTGTTTTTGCCTCCACGGGTAGCCAAATTCGTCAGGAATTTATTGGCTCCCACTTCCTGATACAAAGGAAATAGTTTTCCTGAAAAATTGTCAACAGGCAGGATACCATTGGCTCCGGTAACCTCAATGGTGGAAATGGTGCCGATATTATGGAAGGGATCCTTCTGAGCCGCCTGGGCAATCACTTTGTTTACCTGCGCACAGGTTTCTTTGAACTTCTCTTCGTCTGCATAATCTACTTTGTATCGTTCTGCAGGCTTTTCCACGATGATGGCTTTCACGCCTTTGCTTCCCATGACGGCTCCTAATCCGCCTCTTGCCGCTGCTCGGCTGGGATGCCCCGAACCGAACTCGGAGACATGGATAGCAGCGCTTCTATATCCCAGTTCTCCCGCCGAACCGATTGTTATGGTGGCCACCTTGTCACCGAAACGGCCGGCCAACTTCTCTCTCAGGTCATAATTGTCCATCCCTTTGTATTCCGCCGCATCCAGAAGCTCTGCCTCTCCTGCCCCATCAATATGCAACAGCCAAAGTCCCTTTTTTTTCGGAAGTCCTCGCAGAACGATGGTTTTGACGCCCTGTTCTGCCAATAGAGTCCCTGCATAGCCGCCTACATTGCTTTCTTTAATGCCCCCTGTCAGGGGACTTTTTCCACCTACAGACAGGCGATGTGCCGTGGTGAAATTGGTACCGGCAAATAGGCCCAGACAGAAGATCAACTGGTTATGGTCACCCAGCGGATCACATTGAGGCGGTACGTTTTTTATCATATATTGGGCGATAAGCCCCTTGCCGCCCAGTTCACGAAAATCCTCATCCAAGGCCTCTCTGGTTATGGATAAGGCATCCATATCTACATTTAATTTTGACCACATAACCCTACTCTCCTTTCTGCCTACGCGTCGTAAGCACGTTGAAGCATTTCTGCAACCTTAGCGGTGGTGATACGATATGGGACCAACGCAAAACCCGTATCTGCCGTAATCAATGGAGCAATTTTCGCCAGCGAATCGGCAGGAACGCCCAATTCCTTCATGTTGGGAATATTGATAGATTTCATCAGAGCCCTCAGAGCAGTACGTGCTTCCTTACCGATTTCCTCCGGAGTGGCATCTTCAGGTACATCTGCACCAAGACATTCGCAAATCATCAAAACCTTTTTCCATTCGGTTTTTGCCGTATACTCAATCACTTCGGGCAGTGTAAGCGCACAGGCAATTCCGTGAGGAACATGAAATTGTGCACCAATGGTATGACCGATGGAATGACCCAAGTGAACCAAGGCATTTGTAAAGGCCATCCCGGCAAACATCGACGCTAACAGCATTTTCTCACGGGCTTCCAGATCGGAGCCATCCTTATAGGCTATCGGAAGCCATTCTTTAATGGTACGGATGGCATCCCGAGCCAAAGCATCAGAAAGAGGATTGGATTGTCCGCCGGTTATTGACTCAACAGCATGAGCAAGGGCATCCACTCCCGTAGCGGCTGTCATTTTGGCGGGTAAACCCAGCGTCAAATCCGGATCCAGGATTGCCAGCTTGCCTACACAGACCGGGCTCACCACGCTGTCCTTCTTGTTCAGTGAAGTACAGGAAATTACGCACATGTTGGTAACTTCGCTGCCCGTGCCACTGGTCGTCGGAATAAAGACCATAGGAACTCCGTGCTTGAGGTTTTTCTGTACGCCAAAATATTTCATGATAGGAGGCGGATTATTAATCAGAACATTGATGGCTTTGGCCGTATCGATAGCGCTACCGCCACCCACTGCCACGATGCCATCAATCCCGGCCTCCTTAGCCATTTCCGCCGCCGCTTCCACCACCGTATCCGGAGGATCCGGAAGAACGCCGTCAAAGCAAACAGTTTCAATGCCTGCGTTGTTCAAATTCTCTACGATGGGGTCTGATATCCCTGCCGCCTTTAACCCTTTGTCGTAGACCACCAGGACCTTGTTGCAGCCCATTTCCCGAACCTTAATTCCGGTCCGAAAAGATGCTCCGCTGCCCATTAAAGCAGGAACAAATACATGAAACGATGTAATCATATCTGATCGCTCCCTTCCGTTGAACTAAATGATTTAGCTTTCTTATAATCATTACCTGCGTCAGCAACTGATTATCTACGCACATGCTACCATACATAAGCCTTGACGGAATAGGTTCATCCCGCACGAAAATAATCCAACTATTTGTGCAACTTGCACATGTTCTTTTCATTGAAATGTACTATAATAGAAAATAGCGAGGTGATAAAAATGCGCTTTAACGAGTTGATGAGACTTCTTGGCGAGGATTTCGCGATTGAGGTAAAAGACGGATCCGATTATGCAAAAGTCAGTGACATTTGTCTTCTGGGTTCATCTCACAGTCATTGGGATAGGAACACCCTCTATGTATCCTGCACACATTCCCTGCCGAAGTTTTCGGATGAGCCCTTGCTTCTTCTCAGCTCTCACCAGCTCTCCGCCTTACCTGCAGGCAGTATGTATGCCTTGTTTCGTGAAGATGACTTGTGCAATTTGTTTAACAGGGCAAAAGAACTGATCTTGCAAGATCTGCGTCTCAGCGATAAATATTTTGAGCTTGCCCGCACATCATTGGCCGGAGCAAATGTATCGGCACTGATTAATGAAGCTGCTGCCATCGTGGGAAACGCGTTGGTCCTCGTCGATTCTGCAGATCGCGTCCTGGCTTCTTCCACCAACTATGAGATCTTTGACCCTCTCTGGGTGCAGAATGTTGAGCGGGGCTATTGCTCCTATGAATTTGTTCAAAAGGTTCGGGCAAACAGGGAGATGAAGGAATGGAGCAAACTGGGCAGCGAGACGCAACTCATTACACTGCCCGGAGATCTACAGCCGAAGTTGGTTGCCAGAGTAGAGCAAGAGGGCCACGTAGCCGGAGCGCTTGTCATGGTGGTGCACCACACACCCATTCAATCCATTCATCCCAGACAGCTGCCTCTTATCGGAAAAGTTCTTTTCGATGCGGTTTACAGGGATTCTGCCAATGCAGGGGCTTTCCGATCGGTTCAAAGCACCATCCTCTACGATCTATTGGATGACCAGGATTCTACCCAAATCTATGAATACATTTCGGCCGCAAAGGTAGGCTTTCCTCAAATAATGCAGGCAGTGACCGCCCGGTACATCCATCACATCGACAACCGCTATATCAAACGCACGTTTGCTTTGGAGCTGGAAAAGATATTTCCCAAGGGGCATTCCGTTCAATACAAGAGCTACATCGGCATTTTAGTTCCCTGCGTATCTTCCGAACAGAGAAGGGCTCTTCGTGAACTGGCGACCAAAGACGATGTGAACATCGGCATTAGTTGGCCTTTTTCCGATCTGGGAGAGTTTAGAAGGCATTTTTATCAAGCTGTATCATCCGTCAAGCAGGCCCAGCAGTTCGGTGCTCCCGACCGGATCCATGATTACACCCGCTACGCCTGTTACGACATGTATTACAACTACACAGGAAAAATCCCGCTTCGCAATTACTGCCATCCTGCGCTCTTCATTCTTCAGAGCTATGACAAAGACAATGGCACCGAACTCTATGGTACCCTTCGGAATTATTTAGAGCTTGGTAAAAATCTACATGGAACTGCGGCCGCCCTCTACATACACCGTAATACACTCCATTACCGCATTCATCGCATTGTAGAACTGACCAGGCTAGACCTGAAGGACGAAAATGTGACCTACTCCCTGATGGATTCTTTTCGCATCCTAGCCTTTCTATCGGAAAGTTCAGGGTGACAAGGGGACGGGGTTACTGTCGCCTCAAATCCTCTGTATTATTCCCTT
>CAYOYO010000152.1:0-3873 GCA_964408195.1 uncultured Oscillospiraceae bacterium
CGCCCCAGCCCCACCAAAGGAGAACATGTAGTTCAGGATCTCATGGGAAGGGTGGATATTATAATAAAGAGCCGAGACTGCAGGGTGGGAATCGAGTCCACTGTGTTAGACCTCACCGGCCCCGTTCCAACGGTTTTGCGTCCCGGTATCCTGACCCCGGAAGAGCTTGGAGTCGCTCTGAAGAAAGAGGTGGTAGTGGATCCGGGAGTTTTGGCCCAATCCAGGGGAGGCAACGTGAATCCGTCGGAGTCCCATAATATGCCTGCGCCGAAAGCTCCGGGCATGAAGTATACCCATTACGCTCCAAAGGCGGAAATGTTGATTTTGCGGGGAGCGCAAGGGGATGTGGAACGGGAAGCGGAAAGGATTCGCAAAGAAAAGGAAGTGGCAGGCACAAAAGTCGGTGTGGTTCTCTTTGGGGAAAACTCGTTTCATCAGGCTGCCCGGGATTTTTTTGCTGTACTTCGGCAATTGGATGATGAGGGTGTTGACCTGATCCTTGCCGGGGCTGTCAGCGATGAGGATTCCATCGGTCTGGCGGTGATGAACCGAATGCTCAAAGCCGCCGGCTATAAAGTGGTGGATGTCTGAGAACCGGAGCAATCGGCACGGTGATATTAATCATAAAACAACAGGAGGCCAAAGGATATGAAACTTGCACTTGCTGCCGATCACGGCGGATTTGCTCTCAAGGAGCAGATAAAAGCACATTTGAGTGGCCGGGAAGACTTGGAAATAAAGGATCTGGGCACCCATTCGGAAGATTCGGTGGATTATCCCAGGTATGGCAGAGCCTGCGCTGAACTGGTAGCCGCAGGGGAAGCAGATCGGGGCATCGTCTTTTGCGGTACCGGCATCGGCATTTCCATTGCGGCCAATAAGGTAAAGGGCATCCGTTGCGCTCTTGTTACCAACCTCTTTATGGCTGAAATGAGCAGAAAGCACAATGATGCGAACATGCTTGCCCTGGGAGGACGGGTTTTGTCGGCGGAAGAAGCCGTCGCTATTGTGGATCTATGGCTTTCCACGGAATTTGAGGGAGGCCGCCATCAACGCAGAATCGACCTTCTGGACTGTTGACTGGTCCGGAAGTTGAGAAAATACACTTAATGCAGATGAATATACAGTGCTTGCTCGGGGGCAAACGTGATACCGCAAAACCGGAAAACGGAGTTTCGGGAGCAAGAGAAGGAGGCAAAATGGGAAACGTATATGTATTCGATCATCCGTTGATTCAGCACAAGCTGGCTATGTTGCGGGATAAAGACACCAGCACCAAGGATTTCAGAGAACTGGTAAAAGAGATCTCGATGCTGATGACCTTTGAGGCCACCAGAAATCTTCCCCTGAAAGAGGTGGAGATCGAGACCCCCATATGCAAGGCGAAGATGTTCATGCTGAAGGGAGAGGATATCGCCATCGTACCCATACTTAGAGCAGGACTGGGCATGGTGGAAGGTATGCAAGCTCTGGTACCCAATGCAAAGGTGGGGCATATCGGCCTTTACCGGGATCCGGAAACCCATTGCCCTGTGGAATATTACTGTAAGCTTCCTAACGATATCAGCCATAGGCAGGTCTTTGTAGTGGATCCTATGCTGGCAACAGGAGGGTCTGCAGCTGCCGCCATTGATTTTATCAAAGCAAGAGGGGGCAAAAACATTATTTTCCTCTGCCTGATTGCGGCTCCGGAAGGCATCACAGTGCTGCAGGACGCACACCCGGATGTGGACATATTCATTGCGGCAAAGGATAGCCATTTGAATGAGCACGCCTACATCGTTCCCGGCCTGGGAGACGCGGGAGACAGGCTCTTCGGTACGAAATAGCAGGTTCGCACCGGCAGAACAGAAGGATAGTGAAGGAGTTTTAAAATGTATGAGATCAGTGACAATGTAAGCAGCCACACCAATGTGTATGATGTGTTGAAGGAACGGGGCTTTATCAAGCAGACCACCCACGAAGAGGAGATTCGCGAACTCCTGGCCAAGGAGAAGGTCACCTTTTATATCGGCTTTGATCCTACCGCCGATTCCCTTCATGTAGGGCACTTCATGCAAGTGATCATCATGATGTATATGCAGAAATACGGTCATAGGCCCATCGTTCTGATCGGTGCGGGGACCGCCATGGTAGGAGATCCCTCCGGCCGAACGGACATGCGCCAGATGATGACCAGAAATACCATACTGGAAAATGGTGAGAAGTTCAAGAAGACCTTCAGCCGGTTCATCGATTTTGACGGAGGCAAGGCCATCTGCGACAACAATGTGAACTGGCTGCTTGATCTCAACTATGTGGATTTCATAAGAGATATCGGCAAGCATTTTTCCGTAAATCGGATGCTCACGGCAGAGTGTTACAAGCAGCGCCTGGAGACAGGGCTGACTTTCCTGGAGTTTAACTATATGCTGATGCAGGCTTATGATTTTCTAGAGCTTCACCGTCGCTACAACTGCAAAATGCAGTTCGGCGGCGACGACCAGTGGTCCAACATCCTGGCCGGCGTGGACTTGGTACGAAGAGAGGAGCAGGAGCAGGTTTACGGCATGACCTTTGCGCTGCTCACAACCAGCGAAGGCAAGAAAATGGGCAAGACCCAGAAGGGTGCTCTCTGGCTGGATGCGGAGAAGACTTCCCCCTATGAGTTCTACCAGTATTGGAGAAATGTGGAGGACGCGGATGTGCGGACCTGCCTCTCTATGCTTACCTTCCTGCCCATGGAGGAGGTGGAAGCCCTTTCCTCTCTGAAGGACGCGGAAATCAACCGGGCAAAAGAAATTCTAGCTTTTGAAGTGACGAAACTGGTCCACGGGGAAGAGGAAGCACAGAAGGCGCAGGATGCGGCAAAAGCCCTGTTTTCCGGTGAGGGTACCATGGACGATGTTCCAAAGACCTTAATGCCCAGAGAGAAATTCGACGGGGAAGGAATAGGTATAGTGACCCTCATGGCGGAAATCAAACTGGTGCCCAGCAAAGGGGAAGGCTTCCGGACCATCGAGCAGGGTGGCTTGTCCATAGACGGTGAAAAGGTGACAGACACCAAGCTTATGGTAACCAGGGATATGTTTGCCGATGGACAACTTCTCTTGAAGAAGGGGAAGAAGACTTACCATTTGATTCAACTGATATAAACAAACCAACCAGGGGGACAGAAATCTTACGACACAAAAGAACCGTCCATTGTGTCAAAAAACAGGGCCGGAGGCGGAAGCTAACCATTTCCTTTGGTTCTCTCAAAATGGTTTATATATAAACCAGAGCGGGGGCAGGAAGAGGAAGCATGTCTGATGGAATTAATACCGAATTATTTTGCCTGAGGTAAAATAAGGAGCGGATTTCTATAGAGGCGCAGGTGAAAATATAGCACAATCAGAGGCTGTGCTTCTTCACAGAGACCAGACTAAATATATGGCGACCTCAAATACATCTGAGGTCGCCATATGTCTGGAATTGTAAATAACTGGAATGCTTTCTCATTGTGAGAGAAAAACTGAAGGAGGAGTGTTAGAGAATTCCAGTCCAATGATTTTAATATTTATCCAATTATCGCTTTAAATAATCGTACACAGCAATTTCAGTATAGTAGCCAAAGGCATCATATGTATCAAAATAAGCAATCCGAATTCCCCGTTTTGATACCCCATCTTGTATAACCTCATATCCTTGGTTCTTGAAATAGTCGAAACTATCTTCAAAATTTTCGACATTGAGCTGTAAATGGTGAAATCCCGGCCCATATTTACTCATAAATTCTGCATAGATTGAGTCATTGCACATGGGTTTAATAAACTCAAATTCGATATTTCCCACAGTGGTCTTTGCTATTTTAGCCGCAACGGGGATCAATTTACCGTGGGTATAGCGGGGGTG
>CAYOYO010000153.1:0-3858 GCA_964408195.1 uncultured Oscillospiraceae bacterium
CCTATTCTAAATTCCAGTTTGAAGGGCAAAACTGGAACTTAAAAAAAGATTCAAGGATCCTTTGCTTATTTAGTGCCTTCCCTGTCTCCCTTTTGACAAGGCCGCACTAAAGTGATAAAATGTTTCTTTATATAGAACAATTCAAAAAAATATAAAATGGAGGGTGGATATGGATTTATTATCAAGCAATACTATTTACAGCTTCTTCAAAGGCAATGTCCCCGCGCTGAAGGTCTCTGCCCCGGCGACACTTGATATCGAGACTTTAGACTGCTTCTCCAACCAGTTACGAAATCCCGACGACAAAGTTGAGCAGTTGGATTGGGATCGGATCAATCCGGCAACCGGGCCCATCTATATTGAAGACGCAGTACCCGGAGATGCTTTGAAAGTGACCATCAACCGCATTGATCTCGACGAAAAAGGTACCGTATGCTGCTTGGAAAACGAAGGAACCCTCGGCCATATGATCAGGGGGAACCACATACGGGTTGCCCCGATTAAAGACGGTTTTGTTCACTATTTGGATCTGGAAATACCAATAAAGAAGATGATTGGTGTCATCGGTGTGGCTCCGGCGGGAGACGCTGTCAATACGGGTACCCCCGGCCCCCATGGGGGCAATATGGACACGATGATGATTACGGAAGGCGCAACGGTCTATTTACCGGTTTTTACACCCGGCGCACTGTTTGCATTAGGGGATTGTCATGCTGTAATGGGTGATGGGGAAATCGGAGTGTCGGGGCTGGAAATACCGGCCCGAGTCAATATATCTCTGGATGTAATCAAGGGGAAGGCCCCCAAATATCCGGTATTGGAGAATGAAGAGGAATTCGCCATTATCGTATCCAAACCTACAGTGGATGAAGCGATTTCCCATGCAACGGAGCTCATGTGCGAGTTTCTTGAGGAACGGCTTTCCTCGTATACGCGACCGGAGATTGTGATGCTCATGAGCCTGGTGGGTGATGTGCGAATCAGTCAGGTGGTAGATCCGGAAAAGACGGTACGTTTCGTGTTTCCGAAGAAATATGCCATCGGGGTCGAGTTTTAATCGTTTATCAATCGCACTATTATTATAAAATTGCCAAACAAAGGAGGGCAAGAAAATGTCAGAGAAGAAAAGCCTGGAAAGCTTGGGCTATAAACAAGAGCTGAAACGTACCCTTACCACGAAGGATTTGGTCGTTTATGGACTGATCTTCATGGTACCCATTGCTCCATTTGGAATCTATGGTACGGTTATGTCCATATCCGAAGGCATGGTGGTTCTGGCTTACATGATTGGTATGGTGGGAATGGTTTTTACTGCATTTAGTTACTGGAGAATGTCAGAGGAGTTTCCGATTTCAGGGTCTGTTTATGGGTATGCAACCCATGCAATCGGTAAAGGTGTGGGTTTTGTCTCCGGTTGGGCCATTCTGCTGGATTACATTTTGGTTCCGGCGTTGCTTTATGTGGTTGCTGCCGTTGCTCTGGCATCTATTTTGCCGGCAGTGCCCTTCTTTGTATGGATCGTTGCTTTTGTATTGTTCAATACCGTTATCAATGTAGTCGGTATTGAATTTACTTCTCGTCTGAATTGGGTCATGCTGATTTTCGAAATTATAGTTTTCCTCATATTCTGTATCGCTGCCATCACATACATAATGAACAATCCGGATGTAGATTTCACATTAAGGCCTATATTTGATGCGGATAATTTCAGCATCGGCATTGTGCTCAGTGCTGTGTCAGTCTGTGTCCTGTCCTTCCTGGGGTTTGACGGTATTTCCACACTGGCTGAAGAGACCAAGGGCGGCAGTGATTCTGTAGGTCGCGCCAGCATATGGGCATTGGTTCTGGTGGGGGGCTTCTTCTTCGTGCAGACTTACCTTGCTGCTTGCGTGATCCCTTGGGAAGGGGCAGCAACCTTTGCCAATATCGATAGTGCTTTCTATGAAGTGGCTGAGGTGGCGGGAGGAGCGAAAGTCATGTGGATCTGTGCCATTGCAACAGGTCTTGCATGGGGTATTGCGGACTGCCTGGTAGCACAAGCTGCCATTTCAAGAATTATCTTCGCGATGGCAAGGGATGGCTTCCTGCCAAAACCGCTGGCAAAAGTTCATCCAAGGTTCAAGACCCCCCATGTGGCTACCATATTGATTGCGATCATTTCGCTGGTAATAACGCTGGGATTCACGCAGGGCATTCAGGATTTAGCTGAGCTGATTAACTTTGGGGCGCTGTCCGCCTTTATTATATTGAACTTTACTGTAATCTACTACTTCACATATAAGAAGAAATCAAAGCAATACTTTAAGCATCTGGTGCTGCCTTTGATAGGGTTTTTTGTAATAGGCGTTGTATGGTTCAGCCTTTCTGCACAGGCGATGAAGCTTGGCGTAGTGTGGGTCGTAATAGGTATCGTACTTTACAACTTTATGACCAGGATCAAGAAGAAGGATTTAAAGCTGGAAGTATAACCTTACAAAGATGACACAAAACAGGGACAGACGGAGGGTCTGTCCCTATGTCAGGTTTTTCAGCCACGGGGACAGACCCTTTGTCAGGTTTTTCGGTCACGGGGTCTGTCCCCGTGGTTGGTTTCTATGAAAAGGGATCTGTATCATTACCAAATTCTAAGAAAGGTACTGTTTCAATTCCTGGATATTGCTTTCTTCCAGTCTGAGGAGGTTTTCCATAAGATTTAGAATCTCGGGCTCTGCGTCTTGATATTTCTTTATATTTTTAACGGCATTGATCACGCCCATGTTGCTGCCAACCATGAGCATTTCAGAAATATGGGAGGTGGATTTGTCCGCCATGGTCTGCATATTAATCATCATTCCCGTCCGGGCTTTTTCCAGCATGCCCAGACCCTTTTCTTCATACCCGAATTTATCTGCCATGCGTTTCGCATTGTCGTGAATGGCTTTATATTCGCTGAACTGAGATTGTAATAGTCCCTTAAATTCCAGATCCTCTGTAATATTTAAAAGTTGATCGATGGTTTCCACTCCCATTTGCGAGTTCTGGTAAATGTAATTCAGCAGTTCTGCATTTTCTGTCATAGTGCTCACACTCCTTTTTGTGTAGTATGAGCCATAGCAGGACACTTTATCCCTTCATAAACTGCAACTCCGGATTCTTGCTGCCTTCAGCCCTGAAAAACAACACAAAATTGAAGTTGGAGTGAATCCCCGTTGCTTTTCGTCCCTAAGAGTAATTAAGAACTGAGGAGGAACGCAGATTCTTGATAGTAGCCAAAGCAGGACAGGGGATGATCCCCTGTCCTGACGACAAAATGAGCTTCCACAACTTTTTAAAATACAATTCAAGGCCAGACATTTGTTAGCAGACTTTCCTAATAATCATAGCCTCCGAAAACCAGTTTCCCGTTGAATATGGTGGTCAAAACCTTGGTCTGGTCTATCTTCAGGGGATCCACCTTGAAGATGTCCTGATCTACTACGATGAAATCCGCCAACTTGCCTTTTTCGATGGATCCGACTTTCTCCTCCCTGTAGAGCTGGTAAGCGCCATTGATGGTGTAGGCCTTCACTGCATCCAGAACCGATATCCGCTCTTTGGGATTCAGGAGCCAGGTGGGATCATCAATTCCGGAAATCTCATCGACTCCGTAAAACTCCGGATTGTTGAGATTCCTGGTAACCGCAACTTCAATGGCCCAGAAGGGATTGTTAATCGGAGAAACAGGGTGATCACCCGAGAATGTGACCATTACCCCGTTATCCATCAAGGATTTCACCGGGTATTCGGTCCAGGCCCGGTCCTGACCAAGGGCCACAGAATCCACATAATCCCACCATTCCGGCTCCTTAAGATGCCAGAAAGGCTGGGTGCTCCCGATTA
>CAYOYO010000154.1:0-3837 GCA_964408195.1 uncultured Oscillospiraceae bacterium
TTTCTGCTCTTTACGGTGTATTTTCCTCAAGCCTGCTGTTGACGGCCGCTTTCCCCTATCCAAATTATCCTCCGACTCTCTATATGTTTATTGCCAAAGCTGTTCTTTTATCAGAGCGGTTCCACCCGAAACGCTGTGATCTGCAGGAGATCTTAAAGCCGCCGTGAGCCTTCCTGTAGAAGACCCTAAACTCAACTTCACTGCATCAGCAGGCGAGACAATGAGAGTAATCACGTTCACCGGCTCGGAAGGCGCATAGCTTTCCTTTCTGCTGTCCGGGTTTGTTCCTATGGCCAGAATCTGCACATCCTCCAGGAGTATCTTCGCCGTTTCCTTCTGGTTTTCTTCCTCCCCTTGGATGCCGATGAGTATGATATCCACCCGGTCCATGGCTCGAAGAAAGCCTGAAACCCCGGAAATCGGGTCTACGGATATGGTAACGCCACGCATTCCCTCCGGCACCGAGTAGGACATTTTTCCCTCATTTTCTCCTGTGGTTCGGATTTTAGTGCGGAGGATTTGCTCCCCCTGATAAATGGTTTGAGAAGCAATACCTCCTATGATGGTACCAGGATCATCCACTGCCGCTCCGTGTACTCCTGCCGCAGGCAGCTCTCTCATGGTAATCATCTCCGGGGTAAGGACAGTGCTTTCTTCAATTTCCACTGCAGCCGTTGCAACGGTGGTGTAATCTTCCAGATACCGATTCTCCAGGCTCACCATATAGCGATAGAGAGACAAACCCGCAAGAACTGCCAGGATAGCGGCAATCAAGTAAACCTTTTTCATAGATCACCTTTCTCAATGGGATAGAGTCAAACAATAGGCGCCATATTCCCGTTCCAGGTTCTCAAAGGCTCCATAATCGGCGGTACCGGCCACAACCGCCTCTACATAGCTTCCCTGAACCTCGCCGCTGTTTCCGTTTGCGTAGCAATCTTCCAGGATGAAGACCGCGAAGCCGACGATGTTTACATTCTGGGAATCTATGTACTCAACCACAGGGATCTTTACCACCCTTCTGCAGCTGGGCTCAAAATGTTCTGCGGTACAACCTCCGGAATCCGTAAAGTGAGTGCAACTGATATATCTGTCATTGAAGGCTTTGGATGTAGGTCCTGCCATATTGCCCGGCTCGATGGGGTACATGGTTTCTCCGATGGCGATTTCCGTGGTGTAGCCGCTGGTAATCCAATTGGAGTACTGGTTGGCTCCGCCGCCTGTTACCCCCGACAGGTTTATAGCTCCGAAGGAACCGTTGCTTCCATCTCCTCCTCCATATTTCAATATGATGTGCTCCGTCTGTCCCTGCTCTAAAAGGAGGTCCAGTTCTTCCCTCACAACGCTCACCGGCACCACGTCATCCGCCGACAGACTTGGCCTCACCTTTACTCCGGCCTCCTTGCCCACCGGTATGCCGTCCACCCCGAGAATCTTTGCAAAACCTGTCTTTGAAAGAGTGGAAAGAGTTAATCCCACCCCGTAATAAGAACCGCCGATGGAATCCGTAAAGGCAACGGCTTGGATTTCGTCCGGAGATACACCGTTTTTCTCCAGGTATTCCTCCATCCGCCTTTCGATGACCTCTTGTTTTTCTTCATCTCCCTCTTTTACGGGAAGCAGCCTCCCGCCGGCCAAAACTGCTGCATCCGCTGCGTTCTGCAATCTGGCTCCCTGGCAGTAGGCGATTCCCACATCTACCGCCAGTGCAGATATGGTCAGCATTACAGATAAAGCTACGGTTAATAGTATTAAAACTGAACCCTTTTCCCCTAAAAGAGGTTCTTCTTTATGTCTCCGGATCTCTCTGAGTTTCTTTCCCATCTATTCCACCTTCATGGCACAGTATGAAGACAGGGCATACTCGTTGCTTGTTGTTACCATTCCCAACAATGGGGTAATAGCAGAAGCCCTATATTCGATATTGACGATCACATCGCCTTCCCTGGGATTGGAACTGTTGCTGTAAGAGATATCCACCCGGACTTTATCCTTCATATGAGCAGGTGCATCATTCAGGATTTCCGTCTCCAGAGTTGACAAGTCCCCACTTCCGACGGAATAAAGGATCCCCTCCCTGGCTCCTTCTCTGGCCATATTGGCAAGATTGATTCGGTTAAAGCACATCCATCCGAATTCGATGGTGCCGCAGAGGAGGGCAATGACAAGGGGCAGAACGATGGCCAGCTCCATGAGAGCTTGTCCCCCCTCTTCTCGAAAGAACCGGTATTTACGGATCTTTTTATCCTGCCTCCACATCTTTCTACCCTCAGTCTTTCTCAATTTCTATCCAGAGAGAACCATCGGCTTTCCCGGTGATTCTCTCCGGCCTACGCTACATTGGTGCTTTTGGCGTCTTACACAGAATTTTAGAAATGTTATTCCGTTTCCACCGGGACTGTGCCGCCCAGTTCGCCCGTAATATTGTCGAAGATTCCGTCCAGACCGCCCCCCAGGGCGCCAAGCCCGATGATTGCCACCACGGCTACCAGGGCAATGATCAGGCCGTATTCCACCATGCCTTGACCACTCTCGTTGTTAAGAATTTCTTTCATCTGCTTTTTCATTTTGTTTCCTCCGTTTTTTTCTTGGTTTATGTTCTTTGAACACTGGTTTTGGAATAACGGATCTATAGATGTGGGCATCCTTTGGTTACATCACCCCTTTCAAACCCCTTTTCATCACAGGAACCTGCCATACCAGGGAATCAGATCCATGAGCACAATCTGTAGGAAGATACAAGCTGACAGGATTGGACCCATGGGCAGGAACTTTGACAGGATGAGCTCTCTGTTCTTTACCAGAATGTAAACAGCATAGACGAACAGGACCAGTCCCATTGCTGCCAAAGCAGCCAAGAGAGCGCCAAGGCCAATGGAAAGCCCTGCAGCAGCGCAAAGTTTCACATCCCCCCCTCCGCAAGACCGGTCCTTTAGAAATGGGTAGACAAAGAGAAGTCCTCCTGCAAGGCCTCCTGCGAAAGCCTCCTGGATGGACACGGGACTTTGCCCCGCAAACAGCATCCCCGCACCGGTCAACGCCAGCAGAATCACATATTCGTTGGGGATGATCCGGTAGAAGCCGTCAACCACAGAGATCCCATACAGAAGAGTAAAGAGGATCAACCTGTAGAATGCCTGTTGCAGGTCAGCGGTGAGAATTACCGTGACTGCAAACAAGGACGCAAATGCCGCTGTTTCTGCAAAGATTCTTTTGGCAGACCTCTTCATTTTATCCGACTCAAGCTGCCTGGCAGCTATGAGAACCCGGTTGGCCCGCATAATCAGGTTTATGCTTCCTGCCCCGGCAGCTGCAGCACCGATGCTTGTTATTAGTAAATCCGCGTTCATCCGTTTCCTCCAAAAAGAAAAGCTACCATTCGCTGCCGAATTGTAGCTCTATAAACAGGAAAGGCTCTAAGAGGACAGTCGTCTGTCCTTATCCTCCCATGTCCATATATGCGCAAAATTCTTCCCGGCAGCTGGCTGTCCTGGCATCTTGAGATGCTTTAGACCCTTTAGTTTTGCGTCCCCGGCTTTCACCGGGTTTGCCTTTGTCACTTTGTTATTTTGCTATGTAAACAATAACATATTTTATGTTATGCCGTCATCTTACAACAGTTTTACTGGTTTGACAAGCGGATATTATGAATTTCATCCAAATAATTATAGAACTCTGTCATTTCTTCCGGCATAGAGGTACTGTCAATCACTTTCTTGTTGTAGATAAGGAGGTTCTTCCTTTGGTAAAGAGGAAGCTCAACCGCCTCATCCATGATAATCTCCATACCCCTTTGGTACAGTTCTTTGCGTGCTTCAATACGGCTTATGGAGACTG
>CAYOYO010000155.1:0-2604 GCA_964408195.1 uncultured Oscillospiraceae bacterium
GGAAAGTTGTTGCCTTCCGCCCCTTGTCGAAGCCCCAAAGGCAACAACAATGGAAGAATAAGCGGAAAGTTGTTGCCTTTCCCACCTTGCCGAAGCCCCAAAGGCAACAACAATGGAAGAATAAGCGGAAAGTTGTTGCCTTCCGCCCCTTGCCGAAGCCCCAAAGGCAACAACAATTGAAAAATAAGCGGAAAGTTGTTGCCTTCCGCCCCTTGCCGAAGCCCCAAAGGCAACAACAATGGAAGAGTAGCAATGTGAGGTTTCGGCTTGTCCTGCTGACGTTTCCCATTTATGGTATCATGATAGCACAGGTGCAGGTGTATGCCAACATTGCCCTTTCGGGTCGAGCCCGGACACCCTGATTCGGAGTTCAATACAAGGCAGGTCATATCATATGAGATGAAACGTCAAGCGACCTCAACCCCAGATCTATCACCTTGATTAAGAATTAACAGAAGATTTTGTAAATTAATTTTTTCCTGGTATTGATGTGCGGTTCTTTTTCTGTTATCCTTTTTTTCATCATAAAACAAGAAAGGAGGTGTGAGAAATGCCTGAATCGTGATGACCGCTCTTACGAATGTATGCAATCACAATATCATAGCCTTTTTATTTTGTCGGTAAGAAGATATTTTCATTTTCTACTTAGTAGTATGTGCATACAGGAGGCGTGTTATGGAAAACCAAACTAAATTAAAACGTGTTCTGGGTTTTAATGCGACTTATGGCGCAGCGATGGGTCTTGTTGTATCCGGAACGGCAATGTTTTCAGTAACCCAGGTTGCAGGTCAGGCTAGCTTTGCCGTCTGGATTACCGGTCTTATGGGTCTTATTCCTATTCTTTGTGCAGCCCTGGCTTTCTCTGAACTTAGCGCAATGCTTCCGGGCGGCGGTATGATTTCGGACTATACCAATCCGGCCCTTGGTCGCTTCTGGGGTACACTGGCTGTACTCGGTACCTACGTTTTGCTTGCCGCTGCTGATGGTAGCACGCAGATGGCAATGAGCGGGTATTCCCTGCAGGACATCACGGGAATTCCGGCGCTTGTGACAAGCTTGGCATTCCTTATTATCTGCTTACTCATTAACATTTTTGACGTAGGTATCTATGGAAAGTTCGCAGGAATTCTCCCCATCGGCATGATGATTATTTATGCAATTCTTGCCCTAGTCGGCGCTGCAGGTGTCGGTGAACAAATGGGCGTAGCCACACCTCTGGACAACAGTTTCCTCCCGGCTGCCGGCTGGGTTGGGGTATTTGGTGCGGTTGGCTCCTCGATTTGGTGGTACATAGGATTTGAGAACTGCTGTCCAATGGCGGAAGAAACAAGGGAACCTTACAAAGTGATCCCTCGTGCACTCTTCGCAGCTCTGATCACCATCTTTTTGATCGACGTCGTATTCGCCTATGCAAGCCTTAAGTATACCAACATCGATGTTCTTCTCACCTCCGGTATTTCTCATATCGAAGGTTCAAAGGCTATGTTGGGCGCCATCGGCGGAGGAGTCATGAGCTTAATCACAATTCTTGCTTCCTTCACAACTGCCAATTCTCAGTTGGCTGCTCTTCCTCGCATGTTCTACGGTCTCGCACGGCAGGAACAACTGCCTAAGGTCTTCGGATACGTTCATCCCAAATTCAGAGTTCCTATTTACGGAACCATTACTTGTTTTATACTAATGTTCATTTGCACCATTTATATCTGTTACAAGGGTGGTACTGCAGAGATTATGGTCATGTTCATCAATATCGTCTGCGTTGCCTGGCTGGGCTGCTATATCCTTGCTATGGTCGACGTTATCGTATTGCGGAAGAAATATCCGGATTTTCCGCGGCTTTTCAAGATTCCTGCTTACAAGCTGATCTGTGCAATCGGTATCCTCAGTTCTCTCTATGCCATCTATACCATTAGCCAGTACATCCTTTTCACACTGGCATGGCTCGTTATTGTTGCTCTCTTTATCCTTATTTGGAACAAAGTACACAACAGACCAATCAACGAAGTGTCTAAGCTTGAAGATGCAGCAATCATGATTCGTGATAGAACGGAATACCTGCCTGTTTGGGACGAGGCTGTTGTGGAATGGCTCAAGAGCAGAAATGCAATGTAGTATAGGACATTTGTTTGTATTTAGAAAGTAGGAACCATGAAACTGAAAAAAGAAGGTAGAGTTAGAAATGCCGGCATGGCCAGAAACAGCTTTCTCACAAAACGAGCTGAAAAAAGGGTCAGTGTATTGGCAAACTTATTCAAGATAGCTGCGGGAGAACGCTGGATCAATACGGAACCCGGCGTTCTCCGGAGAAAATTATTTTTCTCCGGCTTTCATTATTTGGATTCGCTTGAGCTTGTCTATAATTGGGAAAATCGCTTTATGTCGGTGAATTATAACCTGCAAATGATAAGTAGTTTTCCTACGGATAACAACCGGTTTGAAGAGACGGGCGATTGCCTTTTCACATTAAACTGCACCCAAAAGGGATTAAGAGGAAAAAGAAACTACTCTTGGAAATGCGACCGGTGGAAAGGGGATGAGGCAAAACGAAATGCATACATGGAAAGACTCAACAATCCTTTAATACTGGCCCGTTTGGAAGCTCTT
>CAYOYO010000155.1:2614-3651 GCA_964408195.1 uncultured Oscillospiraceae bacterium
GCATAAGGAGAGCGAGGAGGAATGGCGACTGTCCTGCGAAAGCATGATTGGATCGGCAACATGGATACTTATCCCTCCTGTCCTGACCATGATCACGCCAAAGCCGCAAGAATGCTATAAGTTTCTGGAACTCTATGAACTTCTTGGAGATGCTGTGGTTAATAACAAGATATAAGGGTTCGCGTGCGATCAAAGGAGAATGCCATGTTGAAATTAAGAAGTTCTGCGTTTCAAAATGGAAAGATTGAAAAAAGATACGGGAATCTCGGCCCGGAAGACAACATGATGTTTGGGATTCCTCAGACATCCTTTCCTCTTGCCTGGGAAGGTGCCCCTTCCGGGACCCAAAGCTATGCCATCGTATTTATAGATTACGACGACACGAAGGATGAGGGGTTTCCATTCATTCACTGGCTTGTTTGCGACATACCGGCAAGCGTGAATGGTTTGCCGGAAAATGCCAGCAGACAAAATCCAAATTTTCATCAAGGCCACAATAGCTGGTGTATACCATTTGGCGTATATGAGGAAATTCCGGAAGAGTATTCGCTTCATTTTGGGGGACCGGCGCCGGAGTACGAGCATGAATACGAAATATGGCTCTATGCACTTGACCATGTACCCAACCTGGAAGATGGTTTCTGGTACAATGATCTCAGACGCGCTATGAGGGGCCACGTACTGGAAAAGACGGTGCTTTGCGGTTTCTACGGCGAATAACCACGATATTGTCCCCCTCTCCCTGTGAGGAATACCATGACATTTATACCCGCTCGTCCCTTTCGGGTTCGAGCCACCTCTGTCGTACCAAAGCAAAAAGCCTGCGTTGTTTTGCAGGCTTTTTGTTTTGGTACTCCGTCGGGGGCTTCGCATCTTTTGCCCAAAACAACGGAGGCAAAATCTGCCGCCCTGCGGCTTCTAAAGAAGCCTTGGACCGTGTCGCTAAAAACCATCCACGATGGTTTTTTTCTAACGCTCCACGCCCTTTCGGGTTCGAGCCACCTCTGTCGTACCAAAGCAAAAAGCCTGCGTTGTTT
>CAYOYO010000155.1:3751-3832 GCA_964408195.1 uncultured Oscillospiraceae bacterium
TGCAGGCTTTTTGTTTTGGTACTCCGTCGGGGGCTCGAACCCCGGACACCCTGATTAAGAGTCAGGTGCTCTACCAGCTGA
>CAYOYO010000156.1:0-3809 GCA_964408195.1 uncultured Oscillospiraceae bacterium
TCCCATTGGTTGGCGGCATTGCTTGAAACGTCTTGAATAAATAAAAGTACTGTTCTCTTAGTAATGTGGCGTGAGCTGTTAACCAAGAATAGCCTTATTGTCCTATTTTTTGTATAACCGAAAGTAACAGTGGTAGTGCAAATGGGCTTTTTCAGCTAAAATTTCGCGTCAATTAACCACAATTGTGAGAGTTTCCCCTTATTTGTATACCAAATGGCTGGTTTGTTATACAAAACATTTTAATTAACTGAAATCCTGGTTAACCTCAAATATTCCTAGAAAGATTGGTATCGTGTAAATGGCTTAAAATACACCTTTATACTATTCCCATTCGCCGACAAATTTCCAACCAGACCCTCCCGTTATACAAATTTTGTTGTTCGTTCGAGCTTATGGTTAACCGTTGTCTCCGGTCCAAGCTTATTAGGTGACTTTGTCACAGAAGGAATCCGGCACCTTGTTATAATTGTAACCAAGAGATTGTTAATTTTACGGCAAAGTCGATAACCTAACGTTTTTGCACAGGGCTATGTTCCGGATCCAACGTCCGGCTGGCCGATATACCAACATGGGAGGGTATTTGGAATGAAAGTATTGATCGTGGGCGGAGTAGCCGGAGGAGCTACCGCTGCAGCAAGGCTCAGGAGACTGGACGAACATGCTGAGATTATCCTGTTTGAGCGGGGAGAATATATCTCCTTCGCAAACTGTGGTCTTCCCTATTATATAGGAGGAGAAATCACAGACAAAGCGGATTTGACGGTACAGACACCAAAAGGATTCAATGACCGGTTTCGGGTGGATATCAGGACCCAGAACGAGGTCATTGCCATTGATCCGGTGGCAAAGGTTGCGGATGTGAAGGACCTGATCAGCGGAGAGGTGTACAACGAAAGCTACGACAAACTGATACTGGCCCCGGGAGCTGCTCCCCTTCGCCCCAAATTTGAAGGCGCGAACCTGGACCGGGTATTTACCTTGAGAAATATTCCCGATACCTACAGGATTAAAGATTTTATCGATGAGCGGAAGCCCCGCCGTGCCCTGGTGGTGGGCGGAGGCTATATCGGTATCGAGATGGCGGAAAACCTCCACCGGGCAGGCTTGGAGGTCACTGTGGTGGAATTTTTAGATCATGTCATCGCTCCTTTGGATTTTGACATGGCAGCAGAGGTGCACAACCACATCCGCCAAAAGGGAGTCAACCTCCTGCTGAAGACTGGAGTAACCGGCATTTACGAAGAAGGAAACGACCTTCGCGTTACACTGGGAGAGCAGGAACTGCACACGGATATGGTCATCTTATCCATCGGCGTACGGCCGGAAAACGAACTTGCTCTACAAGCAGGACTCGCTGTAAATTCCCGGGGAGCCGTGACGACCAACGAGAACCAGCAGACCTCCAACCCGGACATCTACGCAGTGGGTGATGTTACGGAAATCGTGGATTACATTACCCATGACAAGGGTTATATCCCCTTGGCCGGGCCCGCCAACAAACAGGCCAGGATAGCGGCCGACCATATTTGCGGCATCCCCTCCTCCTATAAAGGAACCCAAGGCACCGGTATCCTGCGGGTATTCGACCTGACGGTGGGTACCATAGGCCTCACGGAAGCAAGAATCAACCAGCTGGGTATGGAATATGAAAAATCCTACACCTGGTCCTCTTCTCATGCTTCCTATTACCCGGGGGCTGTCAACATGACCATCAAACTTCTTTATCGAAAGGAAGACGGCGGGATACTAGGTGCCCAGATCGTTGGGTTCGATGGAGTGGATAAACGCATCGATGTAATCGCCACAGCCATCCGGGCAAACATGACGGTCTACGACCTTACCGAGTTGGAGCTGGCCTACGCTCCCCCCTATTCTTCCGCCAAGGATCCGGTGAACATGGCCGGTTACGTGGCAGAGAACACTCTGACCGGAAAGGTCAAGAGTTTCCAGTGGGATCAGGTCAACGATCTGCCGAGGGATGGCAGCGTTACCCTTCTTGATATCCGGGCAAAGGAGAATTTCAAAAACAGTGCGGTGGATGGGTTTATCAACATCCCCGAAGAAACCCTCCGGGACAATCTAGATCGCCTGGATCCGGCGAAGCCGGTTTATGTCATGTGCCAGATTGGATTAAAGGGCTACTCGGCCTGCCGCATGCTGTCTCAGAGGGGCTATGATTGCTATAACCTGGCCGGTGGCTACCGGCTCTGGAGCAGTATTTATAATCCCCCTGTTATAAAAGAAACCCATGAGAACCCGAAAGGAGCTGATTCCCACATGAGCCCGTCACATTCCAACCCTGCCGGTACAGCAACCGCATCCATAAAGCTGAACACTTGCGGCATGCAATGCCCGGGTCCCATCATGAAAGTGTCGGATACCCTTGCAAACGCCGGGGAGGGAGACGTGATAGAAGTGAAGAGCAGCGACCCGGCTTTCGGAGCTGACATTGAAGCTTGGTGCCGGAGAACGGGGAACACCTTTTTGAGCCTATCCTCTGAAAAGGGAATAACAACAGCTCTGATTGCAAAGGGGAACGGGGAGGCCATTATCCCGGATTCATCGGGAACCAACAAGAATATCATCGTATTCTCCGGTGATCTGGATAAAGCCATCGCTTCCTTTATCATCGCCAACGCTTCCGCCGCAATGGGCCGGAAAGTGTCCATGTTCTTCACCTTCTGGGGTTTGAACATCCTGAGAAAACCGGAAAGGGTATCGGTAAAGAAGGACTTCATTAGCTCCATGTTCGGCAGGATGATGCCCCGGGGCGCCGGCAAGCTCTCCCTCTCCAAGATGAATATGGGAGGCATGGGCGCAAAAATGATTCGCAGCGTCATGAAGAACAAGAACGTTGACAGTCTGGAAGACCTGATTAAAGCCTCGCTGGACAATGGAGTGGAACTGGTGGCCTGCTCCATGAGCATGGACGTGATGGGTCTGAAGATCGAAGAGCTCATCGACGGGGTAAAAATGGGTGGTGCAGCCGCCATGCTGGCCAACGCCGAAGAATCGGATATGTCCCTGTTTATATAAGAACCATATAGACACAAGCTGCGCCCCGCTCTGCGGGGCGCAAACACTATTTCATGCAACAAAATATGACTTATACAGCGGAAGAAACGGCCTTCCGCTTTTGGAGGACTTCTATTTGGGGGAAGGTCTCAGCATGTGCAGGTTTTGTGCCTCCGTAAAGCCCATACGCCGATAGCCCGTGATGGCACGGTGATTGGATGGAGATGCCTCAAGCTTCAGACCTTTGGCTTTCGGATATTTGTCGAATAAGTTGTCAATAAATGCGGAGCCTATCCCGAGACTCCGATAGCCGGATTCCACAAAGATCTCATCAATATTGACAATGTCCCCACCATGCTCATTGCTCCAGAAAAAGGTGAGGATCGAGTACCCTACAACGGCTCCCTCACACTCGAAAAGGAAAATCGCAAGTTTGTCCGGGTGCAGCTCCGCTTCCTTGACCGTAAGCCTGATTTTGTCAACGGTGACGGCCTCTCCTGTCGGATCCTCCGTATAGAGCATCCGGACCATTCTGCTGAAATCTTCAAAATCCCTATCCCTGTACACTCTGTATTTGATGTCCATTCGTTACCTCCATCTCAATCCATGTAATTCGCCAAGCCACGGGAGCCAGGGGGACAGACCCTTTGGCTGGTATGGAAGTGCCGGGGCGGGCGTACCCCCGCAGAAACCTTGAACCTATCGAGGCGCTTATGGGCTGATTTGATAAGCCTATCACAATGCCGTAGGTTTCCGAGGGGGTACTCCCGTCTCGGAGCAGTTAAAACCTGACA
>CAYOYO010000157.1:0-3781 GCA_964408195.1 uncultured Oscillospiraceae bacterium
GCCTCTCCTGCGAGAGCTATCTTACGGAATCCCGCAAAGCCCGTTACTCCCGCAGGTTCCCCGAAGACCCCGGAGGAGCGTGCAAGTTCCGGGATGGCTGAAAGTATCTCATCATCGGAGACAGTTACGGCTGTCCCCCCGGACTTCCTTATCGCCCTTAGCGCTTTCGCCCAGTTTCTCGGAGCTCCAACAGAAATACTGTCAGCAATAGTCTCTGCAGGGCCGAAGGCCACTCTTTGAGAATTTTCAATTATCGCCTTATAAATAGGATCGGAGCCCTCTGCCTGAACTCCTGTGATCTTTGGCATCCTGTCTATGAAGCCCAGGTCGAGCAGGTCCCTGAATCCTTTATATAGTCCGCCTATGCAGCATCCGTCCCCAACCGAAATAAAGACCCTGTCGGGGACCTCCCAGTTCAGCTGTTCGGCGATCTCCATCGCGCATGTCTTTTTGCCCTCTACAAGGTAGGGGTTGATAGCGCAGTTCCTGTTGTACCAGCCGAATTTTTCTATGGCTGCAGTCGCAAGGTCAAATGCTTGGGCATAATCTCCTTTGACCAGGACCACATTGGCACCGTAGACAAGAAGCTGCGTCACCTTTGCGACAGGGGCTTTCTCAGGAACGAATATGTAGCTTTCAAGTCCTGACACCGCGGCAAAACCTGAAAGTGAACTTGCGGCGTTTCCCGTCGATGCGCATGCAACGATTTTCTGTCCGAAATCAAGGGCTTTTGCGACGCCTACCGCGCTGGCCCTGTCTTTGAGCGAGGCGGTAGGGTTCCTTCCGTCATCCTTTATGTAAAGTTTTTTGACCCCGTATTCAGATGCCAGTTTTTTGTTTTCATAAAGAGGGGTCCATCCGACAGAGAGTTGGGGAATGTTATCGTTGTCTATCACCGGCAATATTTCCCTGTATCTCCACATCGACGTCTCCCCGCAGTGAGAAAGGGAATCTTTTGTGATTCGTTTTCTTACATTATTGTTGTTGTAAAGAACATCAAGAGTGCCGTCGAGTCCACAAGCATCACAGACATACCTTTCCCCGGAAGGTTCATGTTCCCTCCCGCAAAGTACGCACTTAAGAATTTCGGGCCTGGCCATATTTCCCCACTCCTTGAGATATACTACTTCCCTATTATTATACTTTGTAAGTACTGTTCAATCCATTCCTGAAGATATTTCCTTATTTCCGGGTATTGCCGGGATTATTTTTTATGTATCAGTCGTTTAAACAGTATATAATGCCGAGTATCAGCTTTAAATTGAAAGAGGTGCTTCACTTGTCACCGTTTTCTGCCATAATTAAAAAAGTTTACATCATGATCATCATTTCCATCCTGATATCAGCAGAGGGTCTTGTTTCATGCGCTTCGGCATCTGAGATCATTGCTGCACCGCTGAATCCACTTTTTGTGGAATGGCAGAAAAAAATAGATGCCACAAGGACATCGGTCCCGCAAAATGGAAACACCGATCTTTTAAGCGCAGAGGCCTCACATGGTTATGCCCCTTCCCCAGTGAACTGGTCACATCTCGAAAACGAGACATACCGCGTAATTAAAACTACCAACAGGTCCGGGACAAACCCGGCGAACTATGACTTAAGGCCGGAGATGCCTGCTGTAAGGAACCAGGACCCATTTGGGACCTGCTGGGCCTTTTCTGCAATGGCAGCAGCAGAATCCAACCTTATCCACGAAAAAGCCATACTGACAAAGGACAACGCAGACCTTTCAGAATGGTATCTTGCTTATTACGGTTACAATGATGAATCTTTTGAGTTGCCCTCCTTCACATATCCCGCCGGCATGGAATACTACAATACAGGTGGGGATGACTGGAGGTCTGCGGCCATCCTGACAAGGGGGACCGGCTTTCTTGATGAATCATCTGCTGCATATCCACAGAGTCCTGCTGCTGCTTACAGACCTGATGTTAAGGCAAGAAAGTACAAGCTCAAAAATGTTCTTTACCTTGGTAACCTCGGAGCAAAAGAAGTGAGACTGAAGGACAGCCGCAAAGATACGATCAAGGAAGCTATAAGAATTTACGGCGCTGTCAGTATCGGCATATATCAGGGAAGTGACAGTTTATATCTTAACGAAACGACCAAGGCATACTTCATAAGTACTGAAGAAATAAGTCCCAATCACGCTGTAACAGTAGTTGGCTGGGATGATAATTATGACAGGATGAATTTCAATGCATCATACAGGCCGATGAATAACGGAGCATGGATAGTAAGGAACAGTTGGGGAAATGCATGGGGAGAAAGCGGCCATTACTATGTTTCTTATGAAGAAGGTTCTCTCTGCGACGGTGTTGTATATGACACAGTGGCTGCCCCGGAGAAAGAACAGATTTACCAGTACGACCCGCTTGGCCTCTGCACCTTTATTGATTTTGACTCCGCTAACCCTGTCTATTTCGCCAATATATTCACTGCCTCAAGGAATGAGAAGATCGGCTCTGTATCATTCTACACAAGTTATCCTGACAGCACATGCACAGTGAAAGTTTACAAAAATTGCGGTGACGACCCAGTGGGTGGGACTCTTGCAGCCGAAAAAACCGTAGCGATCGCTGCACCGGGATACAACACTGTCGATCTCGATTTAGAGACCGCAATTGACAGAAACAGCAAGTTTTCGGTTGTAGTGAGCATTGCACTTCCGGCGCCTTCGGTGTCTTCGGGATACCTTTCTGAAGGCCCATCTTCAAGGGGATCCGCAATGATGTACCCTGCAGTACCGGTAGAATATCCTATAACAGGATATTCAAATAAGGCGAACGCTTCGGCGGGCCAGAGTTTCATCTCTTCTGACGGGACCGACTGGGAAGACCTCACTGAAAAGTCCGGCTATGTGCAGGCAAATGTCTGCATTAAGGCTTTCGGAACATCCGATGATGCTGACCAAAGCGGCGGAGGAAGCAGCGGAGGCTGTTCGACGGGACCGGAGTTGATAATGATACTTACTCTTGCAGTCCTGCCTTTTATATTTAAAGGTAAGAGGCATTGACATTAAATTGCCAAACGGCCTCAAAAGACAAATGATCAGAATACTTTTAAATATATAATATCCGAAGAGGGCTGTGTCTGCATGACAGGCTCTCTTTTCTCAAATTATACCAGGGAAAGGATCTTGGACTGATGATATTTTTTGTTAGAAGCGGTCCCGAAACCATAGTATTCACTTTCACCAAGAATTTCGACAAAGCAGAGCAGATACTGCTCAGCTGGGGTGAATATGCCGGCAGCAACATTGAAGAGGCCTTTTCCATTTCAGGCGAGTTCAGCCGGATAGCAGTGGCCCGCGTCAAAAGCGAAGCAGTGGGGAAAGAGGAGCTCAGGGTCTACATCTCAGAGACCTCCATACAGCGTCTCCTCTGCATGATGCTCAACGCGAGGCTCGGCGATGGGATCACCGAAAGCAGGATGCAGCCCGGCTATATACTTATGAGATTATTGGGCGACATTGATAAGGGAATAGAAAAAATAAAAGAGGACTTTGGTGGTGAATATGTTCCAAACTATCCGTACTTCAGCGAACCCATTCCTGAAGATTCCTCAGTTGTCTACTTCACATCTGAACCGCTCAACCACAGGATCCCGCACTCAGGCATGCACAGCAAGGCTCTTTACGTCAGTGAGCATACAAAAGAAAAACTCATCGCTGCTCTCAGAATGAGACAGAACGAATACCTAGGAGACTCCATGGGGACCCCCGACTGGAACAGCATGGATATTCAGATAGGGGACAAGGAAGGACGTTTCAGCATCC
>CAYOYO010000158.1:0-3751 GCA_964408195.1 uncultured Oscillospiraceae bacterium
CAATATTTCAACAATTAGAAAGATTCTTTCTAGAATAAAACATATTATCATAAAACGTATCGCTGCTATAAATCTGCGTTTCTCCTTCTGCATTCCGCACTTCTATCTCCACTTGCTTTATCGCTTGGTCGTTACGGATACCGTATACCAACCAGTCGGCTCCATTAGAGCGATAAGAAGTAAACACAGGTCGTTCTTCCTGATTCTTTGTTCCGGTACCTGCTCCATACCGCCAAAACACACCTAAGAACCGGTCTATCGGTGAACAGGAAATAAAGTCTTCATAACGGGTAAGAAAGTACCGGCTGTTCCCGTGATCAAAGCTATGGACAATTTGCGAAGGGCCATATTGCAGATCGCGTTCTGAAGTATGGAGAGCATTTTCCGGTAAAAAATACAACCCGTTGAGTTTCATGAAAAGGAAGACCAATGCCCCCAAAATGAAAAGGTTTCGAATAGCTTTTTTCAGTCGCATCATTGCTCCTTCACCTCCCCTAAGGGTATTTCCACCTTAAAATATCGCCCGCCATAATCGTATTTTACTATCAGCATCTCTTTATCAAAGGGAAAATACTCAAGTGACCGCCGGGCACGATTATACAGGCCGGCAGTGCCGCGCCCGCCGCCATTGAAATAACTTTCGCCATCTTCATCCTCAAAATTACCAAGTCCGCTGAAAGACCATCCATGCAAACCGGAAAAACTCAGATTGTAGCTGGAATATAGAACATGCAAGGTACCGTCTTTTGTCTGGATCACATCGGTGATTCGAATCCGCCTGTTATCCAACTTTATAAGCTCATTGGGTTCCACGTGCCGCACATAGGTTTCCTTTGGAATGTCGCGGATGGGATAATCGAACAGGATGGTCCATCCGCTCAGAAGCAATAACGGTATTGATTGGAAGATCAATATGATGCAGAGTAAAACAATCGGTATGCGGCTGAAATACCAAAGATACCCGATGAAGGGATTGTGCTGGCGGTTGAGAGCAACTCCTATTTCCTCCGGATCTCCCATGTGTTCTACCGCTATCTTCTCTGCGTCTTCCCGGGACAGGTCTTTCTCCTCTTGCAGAAACAAGGCGCTGTCCTCAATATGTGCGGCAAGCTCGTACTCGATATCGTAACGATCCGGAATAAAGTGCACTCTCTTAACTACTTTATTGATGAATTCACGGGTCTCAGGCAAAGGCATTCGCTTCACCGCCGATCACTTTTTTAACTGCAAAGGAGAAGTTGTCCCATTGAACTTTCTCCTCGGCGAGCTGTCTGATTCCCCGCTCCGTTATGGCATAGTATCGCCGCTGCCGTCCATCCTTTTCCTTGTAATAAGAGCGGACATGACCGTCGTTCTCCAATTTGTGCAACACCGGATACAAGGTGCCTTCTTTGAAAGAAAAGGTTCGATCTGAACGATCTTCCAAAGTTCTAATCATCTCATACCCATATCGATCCTGCTCTTCCAGAAGAGAGAGCAGCAAAAGCGGTGTACTTCCCGCCAACAGCCCTTTGTTAACAGCCATTTCAATTCCCTCCGAAATTATGGTTCCCCGGCACGGTGTTACAATGCTCACTTTAGGCCGGTTGTCTGCCTGCTTTGATATGCGATTCACCGTTACAGCAACTCATCCTCCAGCATAAATACATAGAATATCTATGTATATAATACCTCGATATTCTATGTATGTCAACCAACAAGATATTGTTATAATTGTGCCAGGATTTGCATGGGTTTCGTAATTTCTCAGATGCTAATATGCTAAACAATAGGGGATTGGAAGAGTACTTTACAGAAGAACAGCTTTTATAACGCTTTGAATATCCTGTGCATTGAGAGGCGCCTTTGCCGTTTCATATGTAGTGATTAACTGATTCCATGGGAATATGCAATTTTCGCGGTACACTGCTAGCTTGTATTCAGCCCTTAAAGCGTATTCTTTGTCATCCATCATACCAAAATGTTCCCAATAAAGAATCTTATTATCTCTTGGTCGCATTATGGTAAAATCCGGGTAATAAACATTCTCCCCAAGTTTCAGTGCTGCTTCATAACGAAAAGGGATATTGGTGGCCTCCAGCAATCCGGCGATAATGGCCTCCGACTTGGACCGAACCATCAAACCACCAACTGTGCCATAAACTAAGCCGTCTTTATACTGTTCATTCTTTTCATATTCTGCATCGCCCCAACCCATAGCACAGCCATCCTCTCCACCAAAAGAATACATACTATAATCAATATCGGCATAAACACCAGGTAAACTCAGGACAACGTCAGACGGGTCGAATATATTGTACATTTCCAGAAAATCTTTTATGGCATCCAGATTCCTATACAGGAGTGGAAGGCTTTTCTCTATAAAATGCCTGCGCTTTATTCCTTGCTTCAGTTTGCCGTCCTCTTTACTCAAGAACTTTTGGACAAAAGTTTCCGGGTTGCTTTCCGATCTCTTATAGTGGTACAGATATTGTCTCCCTCTAATAATTTTCCTGCATAATCCACCTTGCGGGAGAGATACGAGTTCCTTCTCAAATTGGATGATTAACTTCTCGAGACATTCTAGCTCCAAAATAACATTTGCTACTACTGATTTACCATACAATGCCATAGCTCCCTCCTATGAATAACCCCACCTCTTTGTTTGGCCATATAATCACAACTTGGCAAACTATGAAACCATGTTTTGTTACATAAGCATCAGCTTTCGCTTTGCACACGAGTTTATTTACTGCATCAATTAATAATACCATATATTACCATTTTGTAAACCTTTTAAAACTGTATTTATAGGATTTAGTACAAATTATACAAAACCAGAGTCCTAAATAGATTTTTTGTATAATTTAGATGATAATCTTTCATATTCACACCCAGTTTTGAGATTTTCGTTCTCTCGTTATCCAAAGAAAGATCTGCTATCATTTACTTGTATAACAAGTGCCCTATTTGTTATACAAGTAACCTCCCATACTACAATCTCTGGTTAACAGGGGAAATATTTGCGTTTACATTAAAATACAAACCCTTAAAATTCAATGTTTATCTTGTAGCGTTCTAATTAACATCTTATCCGGTTATACAAGTAAATCTGAAATTGTGAGATTGTGGTTACGCAAAATACGGAAATTAATGAGAAGCATGGCTGCCATTAGCCGTATCTCGTAATGGGATGGGTTGCCACAAGTGCGACAGGCAAGAAGAGAGACGGATTGCACTAACGCAGGGTATTTTCTGCAATAACTAATTCCTCAAAAGTGCAATAATTTTTCCCCAGGTGACATATAGGCTTGAAGCCAGAGCTTCTAACCGGGAGGTCAGGAGTAAATGCACCAGTGCGGGGCAAATTAAGCAAAGCGGGATGGCAAATGTGGCAAACGCATCTGTAAGAAAAACACAGGGTTAAAAAGTGATTAAATAGAAAAATGCTACAAACGAGGGTTTCTCGAATGTAGCGTTTACAATGTGTTTGGTGCCCAGGACCGGAATCGAACCAGTGACACGTGGATTTTCAGTCCACTGCTCTACCAACTGAGCTACCTGGGCACGTCAGAGTTATTAACTTTTGAAGGTGAATGGTGGGCCATCAGGGACTTGAACCCCGGACCTGCCGGTTATGAGCCGGATGCTCTGACCGACTGAGCTAATGGCCCACGCTTTCGGCTGTACCGCATTGGTCGGGGTGACAGGATTTGAACCTGCGACCCTCTGGTCCCAAACCAGATGCGCTACCAAGCTGCGCTACACCCCG
>CAYOYO010000159.1:0-3746 GCA_964408195.1 uncultured Oscillospiraceae bacterium
CCGTGACCGGAAAACCTGACAAGGGGTCAGACCCCGTGACCGGAAAACCTGACAAGGGGTCAGACCCCGTGACCGGAAAACCTGACAAAGGGTCTGTCCCCGTGGCCGGAAAACCTGACAAAGGGTCTGTCCCCGTGACTGATTTACTCAAATACTGTCTGTTCACTGACCTCTGTTGTCAAGGCCGTTAGGGCCTTGTTAAGCAGTCTCCTGCGGATTTCCTGTTCCTCTTCCAAAGGAAGGGCAGGATTTCCCAAGGGATGGGGAATTGCTACAGTGGGCACTATCCGGTTTGCTCCTACCGTAAGGGAAATGGGAACTACGGTACACATATGAACAACAGGGATGCCCGCTCTTTCAATCTCTTTTACCATCGTTGCACCGCAACGCGTACAGGTTCCTCAGGTGGAAGTCAGGATTACCGCATCCACTCCGTCGGCAACCAGTTCCTTTCCGATAGCGGCAGCATAAGCTTTCGCACTGGCTACGGCTGTTCCGTTTCCTACGGTGGTGTAGAAATACCTGTGAAGTTTTCCGATTTTTCCCGCTTTCTCATATTCCCTGAGAATGTCCACCGGCAGCACTCTGTCTGCGTCCAGATTTGCATAGACAGGGTCATAGCCACCATGGGCCGTTTCATAGGTGGTATCCGTTAAATCATAGACTCCCTCAATGTCATATTTCCCATACTTGGAGGCACTGGAGGACTCGATGTGATCCGGATTCCCCTTAGGAACGATTCCTCCTGAGGTGACTAGGGCTATGGTAGCTTTAGAAATATCTTTCACTGCAGGATTGGGTTCCACCCGGTCAAAGTCCGGCATGGGAAATTCTGTGGTATACGGCTTCCCGGCCAGTTTCGCAAGGAGCATATCCACTGCCCGCTCGGACCCTCTCTTCTCTTCGAAGAAATTGACCCGGATTCCGTTGGGGAGATAGCCTTCTTCGATGGAAGCTCCAATTTCTTCTCCGGCTGCCAGTTTCAGTGCAAAAGGCACCATGAGATTTACGGCATCCTTCATTCCTGCGGCAGAGTTTTTGGTCTCTATGATATAGACATCCTTCTTAAAACCGTCCGCACCCGGGTTTTCCTTATACATACCGGTTATGGCCGGAATCCCTAATTCCTTCTCAACAGCGGAAGCCACTGTGCCGCAAGCCATGCCGTATCTGCCTGCATTGAACGCAGGCCCGGCAATGACCAGATCCGGCTTGAAGCTGGCGATCATGTCCAGCACTTCTTTTGTTGCCGCTTCAAGGTTCTCGTTAAAATAGGAATCTCCGCAGATAACCGTGCCAACGATTTCGGCTTTCTCTCCGAAGGCGGCATTGAATGCCATGCCAGGTCCTACAAAGCCTTCTCTCTTCTCCGGCTTATAGTCTGCTTTTTCTTCGCCGCCGATTTGGGCAAAGAATTGGTTGATATAATGAACAACTCTTTGTTTTGCCATCTTCCTTCCCTCCTACCTTGCTGAGAGCTTGTTGAATCCAAGCTCGTTGGTTGCGCCTGTGATAACCTGAAGTTCTGCCACTATAGAGCCGTCCTGCTGAAGACTGCCGTCAAACCCGCCTGCAATCACATTGGCCGTTTCTTTGTGGCCAATGACCTTTTCCATAGGAGGCAGGTTGATGACCATGTTTGCATTGCCGCCGGTCACCACTGCATCAGCGCTGGCGTCGGCATCGGCCAAGGATTGTGAAGCTCCGTCTCTTCCTGCGTACTCATCGGTGATAATGACGGTCTTAATGCCTTTGGCTTCGATTTTTTTGCAGTTCATGATCAAGTCTGTATCCGGATTTCCGAATCCCTCCTGGGAAATGATAACACCATCAACACCCAGGAATTCCGCTAATTTTGCGGACCAGTCAGAGGATCTTTCTTTGTCCGCAAGATACACATTTTCATTGGTGATGATGACCCCTACGAAGTTGAGCTCCTTTCCGTGTTTGGCAAAAAGGTCTCGTACCACGGGGTTATTCAGATGATGATAAGTGGTGTTCTTATCGCAGGCAGAGACGCAATTGCCGCTAATGACAGCTCCGTCCATCAGCTCTGTAGGAAAGAGCATGGTGGTCAGGGATTGCTTCATATCCACTCCGTATACATAGGTATCATGAAGGAGACCCTGGGTTTGGAGCATCTGTACATAGGCCACCCTAGGAAGATCGGGATACTTCCGGATGCCTTCTATCAGAGAAGGTGTCTCAAAACTCTCCACCTCATCGGCCTCTAAATCCTTTGCCAGCTGTCCCAGATAGGTTGCCGCCTTCAATCCGGCCAGTCTCACTGCTTTCTCGTGGGCATGCTGTTTCAATCCGTCCCCGGGCTCACAAACCACCACTAAATTGTTCAATTTGGAAAAAGGGGTGTACTCGGCTCCAGGCCCTGACATGTCAATAATCCCTTCCTGAAAGCCAACAATCTTCCCTGTGGTTACCACCGCGGCACCTTTCAGAACATTGGTCCGGCCGCTTCCTACCGTATCAACTTTTGAGAGAATGCCCGGGAAAATGCCGCCCTTGCCCTGAACCTTGACCCGAGGTTCGATTACATCCTTTACGGGAAGAATCCGAACGCTTTCACCGGGTTTTGCGATTTCAAAGGAAACGGATTTGATGTTCTCATCTTCCATGAGATGAGCCTTAAGCTCTTCCTCATTCACATAGAGAATTCCATTCTCCACCCTTGAAACGGAATCAAACCGAATATCCCGGATGAAGATGTTACCCAATTCTAATTTCATAATAACTTGCCTCCTATCTGCTTGATGCGCTGACTAATGCAGCGTCAATAAGTTCGTAATCTACCTGTCTGAAATCCTCCAGTATGGCATCCTGATTATTATACCCGGATTTCAAAGTGACTTTCATGAATTTGTCACAGGTGTATATACTGTCTTCAATAATTTTCAGAGAATCCACATCCATATTGCCTTTGTGTTTACTCACCAGCACCGATTTGTAGGGAGTCTCATTAGGCTTTACGCTTCCCGAGAGAGGATGGCTTAAAAGTTTATGGCCTTTATGGATTTTATCCCTTACCGCTACCAGCACATCTCTGTAAGAGCCTTCAATAAATTCTGTCTGGCACTGAATGTCCGAATGATTTAGGAGTTTTGGATTGTTTGTTATTAAGATCAAGCATTTCTCCTTTCCTATTCTCTGCAGTTATTCGAGCCGGAAGTTCACGATAAGTGTCAGGACCCCATAGCATGGAATAAAAAACAGAGCAAAAAGCACTCCGCCTTCTGCTCTGTTAATAACCTGAGAGTTTCTCCGGGATTCCCCAAATTGCCCCTTCGGTGCATCCTTTCGATGCTTTCCAGAGTCCTGTCAGAACACGGTCCTTTTACCTGAGATCATCATGTAAGAAACGGCCCGTCCTTACACTTACACCTTCGGCGATGCTTTTTGCATGCTCTCCCGTATCCATCATCCAGTATTTTCTATTTCTCTGTATAATAATATCATATGCCTTGCTATAGACGCAAGCGATATTTTTTAGCATCGGGATTCTTTTTATGAATACTTCTGTGAGAAATTGTGGATGTGACTTACCGCCTTCCTACAGAAAGAGTTTCGGGCAAGGTGCTCCCACCGTCGATACGAATCTCGGTTCCGGTAATATACGCTGCCTCATCAGATGCCAGAAATGCAGCCAAATATCCAATTTCTCTTGGATCTCCCAGTCTGCCTACAGGAATCGCATCTTTAATTTGGTCAATCACACCCTGTGGATTTCCCGG
>CAYOYO010000160.1:0-1707 GCA_964408195.1 uncultured Oscillospiraceae bacterium
TCTCGGTGTCCCGTTTGATTTCCCGCCAAGGCCGTTCACCATGAATCTCAGCTGTCTGTCGTTCATATCCAGACATCTTTTCCAGATGATCCTGCGAACATCGATGCCAAGAAAATTGCCTTGCTGAATGTGGTTGTCCAATAACGCCGCAATCAGGTTATTGGCAGTGGTGACCGCATGAATGTCCCCGGTGAAGTGAAGGTTGATATCTTCCATGGGAATCACCTGAGCATACCCTCCGCCTGCAGCGCCTCCCTTCACTCCGAATACCGGACCCAGAGAGGGCTCACGCAGGGCAATTACGGTTTTTTTGCCCAGTCTGCTCAGAGCGTCTCCCAAGCCTACCGTGGTAGTCGTTTTGCCCTCTCCAGCGGGAGTGGGATTGATGGCAGTTACCAATATCAGTTTTCCGTCTTCTTTTTCCGTTAATTTATTCAGCAGGTTATAGTCTACCTTCGCTTTGTATTTCCCGTAGCATTCCAGATATTCATCATCGATTGCCAGCTGTTCCGCTACGGCATTAATCGGTTTGGGCCTGGCATTCTGGGCAATTTCGATGTCACTCTTAAAGCTCATGTTCTTCCTCCTTGTTATCCCTGCTCAGGGATGGCTGCCTCTCTTTGGTATGTCTGATCCATAACGGCAAATGGAATTCCGCAATACGGAATCTCCTCTCATTTTAACGTATTTTTCCCAAAAGGCAATTTGCTGATGCGAAATATTATGCAGAACCAATGAAAAAGCCGCCCCGGGGTTCTGGAGCCGCTTTGCGATTTAAGTCGTTACTTGCCCACGATCTGGGTGGAGTCGCATATGCATATCAGCTGTGGAATACCCTGCGTTCATTTCCTCTTCAGGATCAGGTATGCACCCATGACAACAACGATTCCGGCAAAGATCAGTTCACCGGGTATCCAGGGTATCAAGTACCGAATCACAACCAATCCGCCGATACCTATAAGGATGATTCCCAGCACCACTGCCGTGTTGCGGTTGTTCTTTTCATAGGATTCCGGAGTATAACCGGTGTAATTGGCTTCCGGCCCTTCCCCGCTCTTTTCTCTATAAAGCGGAGAGATGTCTCCCGCATCTCCTGACGGAATAATAATCGCTGCAATGATATAACCAATCAGACCGGCGCCGCCCAGAAGTGTAAACACCACAACCAGCAGCCGCACGATCACCGGATCCACCCCGAAATATTCTCCCAGGCCTCCGCACACACCGGCAAGCACCTTATTTTTCGATGATTTGTACAGTCTTTTTTCCATGAACACACCCCCTATGCCTTTCGAAAGCATTTTAACACTATTTATGCGTAAAGTACATAGGGCAGAACTCTATGATTGTAGCAACACGTTATTCAGTCAAAAACTATAATGTGATTACCTTATCCACAGCCTGCATCGCTTCCGCGATATCATACATATTGCTGACGGTACCAACCTTCAGACTGTCTTCCAGCTTGTAGTACTTCAGGCAGGTTCCGCAGACGAGAATCCTGGTTCCCCTGTCCTGCAGTGCCTGCATGTGCTCCACTGCCTGCTCGTTTGCCACAGGAACCTTTACTCCGTCGTTCATAAAGAGCACAAAATCAGGGATTTCTTCTCCTTGCGTCAATGTATAAAAAAACATCTTCATAAGAGATTCTCCCAGCTCTAAATCTCCGTTCCCGATTCCTTCTCTCCCTATGAAGACGGCCCAGGT
>CAYOYO010000160.1:1807-3716 GCA_964408195.1 uncultured Oscillospiraceae bacterium
CCCCGGTCAGCCTCCTTCTTTGCCATAATCACCGGTATGGGGCAGGCTTTCCCCCTGGCGTCGATCTTGTTGTCCATCGGCTCACTTTCTCCTTCCGGGTTCATTCATTTTCTCCAAGCAGCACGAAATCATCTCCATCCACCCGATAAAGCCGTTCTGTATCCGAAGTAAAGATTTGTTCCACGGGTAGCTCCTCAGGGGATGTAAAACCCACACAGCTCCCACAGGAGGAGCTGAGTTTCCTGGGGACCGGCTTCAGTATGGCAGCGATTCCCATACTGCGCATTTTTTTATGGTATTTTACCGCATCGAAATGCGTATGAAAAGTTGCCAGATAGTTCATCTTCTGTTCCTGTTTCCGATGCGGCAAAGTATTTGCATTACCGCTCTGCATTATGGAATAACGGATAAGGGACGGCGCTGCAAATGCCATCCCTTACAGTATAAATACTTATTTAACCAGTTTCAACAGGTAATCCTCTTCCTGGGGAACCACGGTGACCTGATACCCAAGGTTCCCTGCAAAACGTTTCACATTTTCCCTTGCGGTAATGTTATCTACCAGAATCTCTAGTCTTCCCGGATTTCCAGCCAAAGCCTTTTTGGTCATAAGGACCGGTTCCGGACAAGCACGGCCTCTTGCATCAATTGTCATATTAAGCATCCCCTTTCGAAGTGTTTCCCTGAATGTTCATAAACCCGATGGCCGCCACTACCACAAAACCGATGACCACAGCCACCTGGCCGTTTAATGTGGGGCCCTGGCCTGAAGAAGCAAGACCGAAATTATGGGCGAAAGCGGCTCCGATGAGCATTCCTCCAACCGTGACTACCGAGTCGATGTTTCCTTCACCGGACAGGATGAGCTGACGCAGAGGGCATCCGCCTAAAAGCACAGCAGCAAAGCCTACCAAAGCCATCCCCAGGAAGTTCCAGAGTCCGTCGCTGTGAGCAATGGGCTGACCTTCGAAGCCCAGGTTGAAGCTGCCCAATGCCACATTACCGATAAGAACAACTACGATGACCGTAACAAATCCGATTAGTAAGGTGAAGTCTTTCAGGAGAAACGCATCTCTGATCCCTCCGGCTGTGCAAAAACGGGATTTTTGAGCAACGGCTCCAACGGCTAGGCCGCCCACAAGCGCCAAAGCTACCGGAGCATGCATGGAACCGGGACCTTCTGTGCTGAACATGAGAAGTGCCGGGGCGCCTACCAGGAGAATAAGCATAACTACTTGAATGGCGGGGAATATGTAACCGTCGGCTTTACTGATTTTATAAGCACGCTTGAGGGAAAAGCCCTTGTTCAGCAATGCGATTCCCACCAGGATTCCGGCTACAAAGCCTACTAAACCCACGATGGCGTTCATGTCTCCGCCGCCGATGCGAAGCATCATCCGCAGGGGACATCCCAGGAACATGAGGGCACCAATCATCATAAAGAAACCCAGGACAAATCGGGAAGCAGGGGCAGAGCCTGCTCTGGGTGAAAATTCTTTGCCCGCCACAGAAATGAGAAAGGCGCCAAGGACCAGACCGATGATTTCCGGCCTCACATACTGAACGACTCCTGCGCTGTGCATTTTCAGGCCTCCGGCTGTATCCCTGAGGAAGCAGGCGATGCAGAAGCCCATGTTTGCCGGGTTTCCGAAGAAGGTGAGGATGAGTGCAGATACGCCCACGATGACTCCGGCAATGATTACAAGGGTTTTGGCTTTCATTGAAACAATACTCCTTTTCTGATATTGATAGGATAGAATAAATTCATTGTTTAAATTCTATCATAGCCCCGAAAAGGAATAAAATTGTTAATAACCATATATTTCTAACCCCTATAGAGATTATCAATGAATAACCAGCCACGGGGACAGACCCTTTGTCAGGAAAACCTGACAAAGGGTCTGTCCCC
>CAYOYO010000161.1:0-3708 GCA_964408195.1 uncultured Oscillospiraceae bacterium
GACGATAATGTAGGAAAATTTTTTATAGAGGATGGCGTGATAAAAGAATGGGGACCGCTTCGGGTGATAGAGGCGAACGCCAGCATCATGATCTATGAGGTAATCCGGATCATTGACGGCATACCCCTTTTTTTTGAAGACCACTACGAAAGAATGTGCAGGTCATTTCAAGCTGTGGGAAACCAATGCAGTATCGGGGCCTCTGAACTGAAAAGGCAGATCTGTGCCGTTTCGGAAGCCAACAAGAACAGGAATTGTAACATTAAGTACATTATTTTCTCCGTTGAAGGAATCCAAAGGACCTTTGGGTATATCAGCAAGAGCCATTATCCTACCCAAGAGGAAATCGAAAAAGGCGTGCCGGTGGGGCTGCTGCATTTAGAGCGGGAAAACCCCAACATCAAGCAAGTGGATCAAAATTATAAGAAGACGATAAGCCAAATCAAGTCCGAGAGAGGGCTTTACGAGGTGTTCCTGGTGGATCGGGAAGGTAATATAACTGAAGGTGGCACATCGAACATTTTTTTCGTAAAGGGAAATCAGGTGATTACCGCACCGGAAGAGAAGGTGCTTAAGGGGATCACCCGGATGCATGTCATGGAAACATGCAGAAGTCTGGGTTATGAAGTAATTGAAGTCTCTATCCCCGCCCACCGGCTTGATGGGGCTGATGGGGTGTTTTTATCGGGCACATCTCCCAAAGTTCTTCCCGTGTGCTCTATTGATGACATAAAATATGATTCCTCGAATCATCCGGTTGTCGCTGCCATCCGAAATGCTTTCGATGCCGGAATTTTAGACTATCTTTCAAAGAACAATGGAATTTCCCTGAGGTAGGAACGGTTACGTCCGGCTGCTCATACACTGTGGTGTAGGCAGTAAAATCCATGGAGGAAACAGACATGGTACCGGAACCCCAACCCCAACCTCAACCCCAACAGCAGTCCCCACCACAATCTCAGTATATTACTTATGGCCAAATGAACTTAATCAATGATTTCAGAACCCTGTGGAGGGATCTGGTCATCTGGATGAGATCCTATATGGTGAGTGCCATCACAGGCTTCAGCAATCTCCCGGCCATCGTCAATCGGCTCTACCGCATTCCTCAGACTCTCAATGATAAGCTGATCCCTTTCTTCGGTGAAGTGAATTCCGAGGAGGCTGCTCATCTCATGCTCATGTACATCGTAAGCGCACAGGCTCTTATAAATGCGCAAATCGGCAAGGACCAGGCCGCTGCTGATCAAGCAGCGAGAGATCTTTATCGCTACGGGGAGGAACTGGCAGCAGCCTTTGCAAGGCTGAGTCCCTTTTGGAGCAAAGAAATGTGGCAATATCTGCTCTCAAGCCTGACCAATATGGGAATTCAGGAAGCTATGGCACTTTTAAACCAGGAGTACGAATTGGAATTGGATATACGGGATCGCATCTTAAGGCACGCCTTGATTTTGGGGGATTATACGGCAAGTGGAGTGATAAATTATTTGGCACCCTAGCAGCAGGGCCTTGGGCAAAAGGTCCCTTTATTTTTTGTAGAATGGTTAGGATTGACAAATTTCCTTGTGGTGGTATATTGGTATTAGCACTCGGTGAAGGTGAGTGCTAAAGCTTGAGGAGCACAGATCTGTCCGAAAACAAAAGGAATAAAAACAAAAGAGGAAGGAGACATACCTATGGCAAAAAAACAATTCAAAACCGAGTCCAAAAGGCTTCTGGACCTGATGATCCACTCAATTTACACCAACAAAGAGATTTTCCTGAGAGAGCTGTTGTCAAATGCCAGCGATGCCATCGACAAGATTTATTATGCGGCGCTGACCGATGAAAACATCCACTTCAACCAGAGTGATTATTATATAAAGATAACAATAGACAAGCCCAACCGGATCCTGCGCATCGCGGATACGGGCATAGGCATGACAAAAGAGGAGTTGGAGGACAACTTGGGCATCATTGCCAAGAGTGGATCTCTCAATTTTAAAAAAGCGAACGAGATCAAAGACGGCTACGATATCATCGGACAGTTTGGCGTAGGCTTTTATTCTGCTTTTATGGTTTCTGACAGGGTGACGGTAATCAGCAGGGCTTTAGGCAGCGAAGAAGCATACAAATGGGAGTCGACAGGTGCGGAGGGCTATACGGTAGACTCCTGGGAAAAAGAAGGGGTCGGCACGGAGATTCTGCTGAAAATCAAGGAAAATACGGAAGACGACCGGTTCGATGACTACCTGGATCCATACCAGCTCAGGTCATTGATTAAAAAGTACTCCGATTTTATTCGCTACCCCATTAAGATGGACATGCCAACAAGGAAGTTGAAAGAGGGCAGTGAGGAGCAGTTCGAAGAAACCATAGAGGAACAGGTGGTCAACAGCATGGTGCCCATCTGGCGAAAGAACAAGAGCGAGCTTGTGCCGGAGGACTATGAGAATTTTTATCTGGAAAAGCACTATGGATTTGATAAACCCTTGAAATACATTCACGTATCCGCAGACGGTGTGGTTAGTTATAAAGCCATCCTGTTCATTCCGGAGAAGACGCCTTATGATTTTTATACAAAGGAATACGAGAAAGGGCTTGCCCTTTATGCAAACGGTGTCCTCATCATGGACAAATGCCCGGATCTGCTGCCCGACTATTTCAGCTTTGTGAAGGGAATGGTGGATTCCGAGGATCTGTCTCTGAATATTTCACGGGAGATGCTGCAGCATAGCCGCCAAGTTAAGCTCATCGCGAAAAACATCAAGAATAAAATCAAGAGTGAGCTGGCAAGCCTGCTTAAGGATAACAGGGAAGATTATGAACGCTTCTTTGCTTCCTTTGGAAGGCAGCTGAAATATGGGATTTACAGCGAGTATGGGATGAACAAGGAAGAACTGCAAGACTTGTTGATGTTTTATTCTTCCGCTGAAGAGAAGATGGTCACTCTGGATGAGTATGTTTCCCGTATGAAAGAGGGACAGAAGTACATCTACTATGCATCCGGAGAAACCAATGAGAAAATCGGCAGGATGCCACAAATAGAACGGGTTTCCGACAAGGGGTACGAAATCCTGTATTTTACCGAGGAAGTGGATGAGTTTGCCATCCGCATGATGATGAACTACAAGGAGAAGGAGTTCAAGTCTGTATCGGACAGCGATCTGGGCCTGGAGGGAGAAGATGGCCAAAAGACAGGGAATGATCAGGATGAATGCGTGAAGGATATGCTGGCGGCGATGAAGGAGGTCCTGGGGGATAAAGTATCCGATGTGCGTCTTTCGGGAAGATTGAAGACCCATCCGGTATGCCTGTCCAGCGAAGGGGCGGTGACCATTGAGATGGAAAAAGTGCTCCGGACCATGCCTACGGATTTTGATGTGACCGCGCAGAAGGTCCTGGAGATCAATGGAGACCATTCTGTATACAAAGCCTTGAAAGAGGCGTATGATAAGGATCGGGATAAGTTTGGGTTGTATACGAAGCTGCTGTACAATCAGGCACTCTTGATGGAGGGCCTTACTGTGGAAGACCCCTTGGAATTCAGCAGCCAAATCTGCAAACTGATGGTATAACACCACCAGTCACGGGGACAGACCCTTCGGAGCAGCGGCGCCTGTAGTTGCACCCCTGCTCAATAGCTGGCGCGCTACGTGCCCTTTATTTACACGGCCCGTCTTGCCAGGTAGGCACTTGCTTGCCATTCGCCGTGGTGCAACTACAGGC
>CAYOYO010000162.1:0-3695 GCA_964408195.1 uncultured Oscillospiraceae bacterium
GGAGAAGAAAGATTGCTGCAAATAAGGCACCGAACAGTATCCCCTTGTTTCCTATGGCGGTTCCCGAAAGCAACCCTACGAAGAAGCATGCCACACACAGTCCTCCCAATACATACAGAGAGAGAAAGCGTTCGGGCAGAGGCGTAAATCTTATGAAAAGGCCAATTACCCCAAATAGAATCACAAGAAAAATAAGAGAAAGGGCAAAAGCTTTTCCGGTTTTTAATGTTTTTGAGCCGGACCTGTTGTTAACCATCCGATCACCCCCACATATCTCCAATTTACGTTCCCTGATACCGGATAACCCATACGCAGAATCCCCGGTAGAATCCGTAGTAACAGTATACTTGACATCAGGAGCAAGTATTACATGAAAAACCCCCGCGGATTCGCAGGGGTTTCTAAACACGGTATTTATGTGACACTACTCTTTGATTATTCTACTCTCCATCGAGAGGATTCTTTTCAGCATTTTCGTTAAGAGGATTTGGCTCGAAGGGATCCGTCACAGATTCCTGAGATTTTTCAAGCCTTCTCCGAGGACCTTTCTTCACAGGTTCCTGGTCTTCTTTTTCTGCCGGCTCCGGCTTTGATCTTGTGGCTTTTGGAGCAGAAGCACCCTCTTCAACCACTTTGGAAACAGCCCACCTTGTGATTTCCAGTTTGGTCTTGTCGGCGCCTACCTGAATCACCAGAGACTCATCTTTCACTCTGGAAACGGTACCATAGATTCCTCCGATGGTGATGATATTGTCGCCGACTTTTATGCTGTTTCGCATCGCATTAATCTGCTTTTCCTTTTTCTTCTGGGGTCTGATCAGCAGGAAATACATGATAAGAATCAGCAGTATTAAAGGCATTAACGTGTACAGTGTATCCATATTTCGTCCTCCTCTTAAGTTCTATATTGCATTATATCTAATTATTATTGTTTTGCAAAGGTTTTTTTCTTGATTTCCAATTTGGCTTGTGCTATTATAACTTTGTTGTGCCGGCGTGATGGAATTGGCAGACGTGCGGGACTCAAAATCCCGTGGTGGCAACACCGTATCGGTTCGACCCCGATCGCCGGCACCATTATGACGCATAAGCAAATGGTATTATCGGGGCGTGGCGCAGCTTGGTAGCGCGTTTGACTGGGGGTCAAAAGGCCGCAGGTTCAAATCCTGTCGCTCCGACCAAGAAGCCCTGTAATCTCAACGGTTACAGGGTTTTCATTTTCTTCCATATGGTTTACATAATACACCCTGGGAACACCTTGGGAACACTTTTCTAAAAGCAGGGAATCCTACTCTTTAGAGGAACGTTGTTCTTGTTTCTCTCCGTCAATGTTTAGTACATCGGCATAAAGTTTCTCTTGCTCATTGCGTTCTATGTACCACTGCTTAATTAACAGTTCGATGACTTGAATTAGCTTTTGCGCATCTGAGGGTTCGATATCAATAATCAGATTGACATCAGCTTCAGGATGGGCACCGATATTTCCGATGCGGCGAAGACTATCAACAACTTTCCACTGCGTAGCGGGTATTTTATCTTGAAGCTCATTGATTTCATCGATAAGGCGTTTATTAGAGATACCCCAGAAGTCACGTATCATGTTCTGCCGCCACCTCATCCAGACGGAAATGTTCCGCCAACTATCGACCAGACAATAGGCCGCTCCGGTGACAACTAACTCTGTAATCATCGCTTGCCACCACCCATAGCCAAAGTGAGCAATAAACCGACCATTGACAGAAGCACCGCGACCCCTGCGCTCGCACCAAGACCGAAACCCGCATCAATACAAAACTGATAAAAGAATCCGGCGATTTGTTGATCAAGATAAAACATGATTACCTCCTCATTTCGACAGATTTCTTCCAAGACTATGCTATAATAAAATTAAGCTTAGCTGGGAAGGTTAAGTGAGAGTGGATGGTGCAGCTTCATGGTTGTGGTTTGCACCATCCTTTTGTTTTTCTGTTTCACCTACTATTCTTTTTAATAATATGTTGGTATTTTTTATAATATGTACTTTACATGTACATATAACGCATGTATAATGATGCCAAACAAACTATGAAAGGAGCGAACTAATGACACCGAAACAAAAGGCCCACACAGAGCGCATCAGTACCTTTTTATCAGAAGAGCAACACAAGCTTCTAAAACAATCCGCAGAGAAAAAAGGCTTAACTGTATCGGCGTTAATCCGGTTGATCGTACTGGAATACCTAGAAAAAGACAAGTAAAGATATGAAATTAAAAAGATGAGCCGCCATCATCATCCTGGAAAGACTTGTCAGGCAGCTCACCAATTCCGAACCTACCCATAAGGGAGGCTTGCACCCTTATTATACACAACTAAACCAAAACTATGCAAGCGGATAATAAGGAGGAAAGAAAAATGAACACTGAAAACAAAGTCAGGATGATCGCGAAGGAGATCGGAGCGAGTGAGAAGGTTATTTCTTTTGTTTTGGCAGTCGAAGAAATCGTAAACACATACCCACTCGAAGAGCAATCAAAAGTCTGGAGTGCAGTCGAGTTTATTCTTGAAAATTCCGATCAAATAGGATTTAATTCACGAGTTGCGGAGAAAGAAGTCTAAAGGCCCACCCCATAACACCTAATCAGAATTAAACCCGCCTCAAATCGTCGGTTTTAAGCCGGTAAACATGGACAGCGGAACAGGAACAAACAAAAGGCTATTAGTTGCAGAACCGATAGCCTTTTTCTATTGGATTATTTAGATTTGGCTGTGTGTTGCTGGTAACGTGCCACCTGTGGACAGGGGAGAAGGGAGACAGCTAACCCCTCATATCAGTTGCTATAAAAAGTCGCTCTATCAGGCTGCAACGGCTCCAAAGCGCAAGAGAGAAGCGCAGACCACCTCTTAATAATTCCGATCTACCAATCGCAAGGCAAGCGCCTCCGTCTGTGAAGTGAATTGATTATCCCGCCAACTTTGATAGCTTACAAAGCGAAGCCCTCTATTATATATCCAATCAAGTTCCTCCATAGTTTCTCTATGCTTTTTAATGTACTTGCTGATCTTCCTCCGCCCCTTATCCCGGTGCCGTCTTCCATCTGAGTATTTTAAATTTAATGCCTTGCAAGTATCTGTAGTTACAAGGCCATGTTTTAGGTATGCCAGGTAAAATGCTTTTTCCTCTGCGGGCAAGGTATTAATTGCGTCATGTACCAGCTTAATGATTCCTTCCCTTCCTGCTTCCTCCGTCACCTCTTCAAAGGCCTCTTCCGCTGCCGGATCCGCCACAACATCATGGAGGGAATAGCTTTTTTCGTCCTCTATCAAATCTTCATCGAGAGAAACGGCCTTTTTCAAGGCATCGTATTTTTCTGCTACCACTCTCCCATACAAAAGACTAATAAAATGATTTCTCAGGTAGTAATTGAGCCAACCTATAAAGCTGCGCCCCGCATCTTCCTTGTATGTGGGTACAGCTTCACATAATGCCAGAAATCCAGCCTGGTAGAGATCGTCCCTCAAATCGGAATCTTCGCCGCTATATCCAGCCTTGGAAGCCCATTTCCCGGCCTGCATCCATACGAACCTTTCGACTTGTCCCCACAGCACTTGGAGTAGTTCCTTTTGGCCGGCCTGGATCTGCTTAACAATTTCTTCATTGGTCATGCAATGCCTCCAATCAGCCTGTTCCACAGTGGGGGGGGGTTATTTGGGAATG
>CAYOYO010000163.1:0-3619 GCA_964408195.1 uncultured Oscillospiraceae bacterium
GACTTGCCGGAGAAACGGCACCTGCGAACTGCAGAAGCTCTGCGACGAGCTTGGAATCGCCGATGTTCCTTATGACGGGGCCAAGCGGAAGGAAGTTGTGGACGATCTTTCCTACTCCATCATCCGCGACTCTTCCAAGTGCATCCTCTGCGGCAGATGTATCAGCACCTGCAAAAATGTACAGGGCATCGGTGTTCTGGATTTCACCAAGAGAGGCTTCAACACAGAAGTGGCTCCGGCCTTTGATTACAGTATGCGTGACGTGGATTGCGTATATTGCGGACAGTGCATAAATGCCTGCCCCGTTGCGGCTCTAAGAGAAAAGCCCTACATCGATCAGGTCTGGGAGGCCATCGAAGATCCGGATAAATACGTAGTGGTACAGACAGCGCCTGCTGTCCGCGCTTCTCTCGGCGAGGAATTCGGACTTCCTGTAGGCACCCCTGTCACCGGCAAAATGGTGGCCGCTCTTAGAAGAATCGGCTTCGACAAGGTGTTTGATACCAACTTCACTGCAGACCTGACCATATTGGAAGAAGGAACTGAGCTTCTCAACAGAGTAACCAAGGGAGGAACCCTTCCTATGATTACTTCCTGCTCTCCGGGCTGGATTCGTTTCTGCGAAATCAATTATCCGGATTTCCTGGATAACCTGTCCACCTGCAAGTCTCCTCAGCAGATGTTCGGTGCTGTTGTGAAATCCTACTACGCGGAGAAGTTCAACATCGATCCCAAAAAGATCGTCTGCGTTTCCGTCATGCCCTGCACTTCAAAGAAAACAGAGGCTCAAAGACCGGAAATGGAAGTTGACGGAATCAGGGATGTAGACATCGCCCTTACCACCAGAGAGCTTGGGGACATGATCAAGCAGGCTAGGATTAACTTCCTGGCTTTGCCCGACGAAGATGCAGACAGCATTTTAGGCGAGTACACCGGCGCAGGCGTCATCTTTGGTGCCACCGGTGGCGTTATGGAAGCCGCCCTCCGTACTGTTGCGGATATTCTCACGGGAGAAGACCTGAAGAACATTGAATATCAAGGAGTAAGAGGTTTGGATGGAGTGAAAGAAGCATCTGTAACCCTTCCAATTGGCGGTGTTCCCACGGAAATCAAGGTAGCGGTTGCTCACGGGACAGCCAATGCGGCTAAGGTGCTCAATGCCGTTCGTGCCGGTGAAAAAGAGTACCACTTCATCGAAGTTATGGCCTGCCCCGGCGGCTGTGTGCATGGCGGAGGCCAGTCCCACGTGTCGGCGAAGAAGAGACTTGATGTGAATCCAAAGGAAAGCAGAGCCAACGCCCTCTATTCCGAGGATGAAAGGCAGGTTCTCAGGAAGTCCCACGACAATCCCGAGGTAAAGAAGCTCTATGAGGATTATCTGAAGGAGCCCAACGGTCACCTGTCCCACAAACTGCTTCATACCCATTACCACAAGAGAGAAGTCTATTGCCCGCAGGAATAGGCTGCATATACCCCAACAGAAGAAGGGCCCCGGCAATCGGGGCCCTTCTTCTGTTTCCCGCCAGGGGGACAGACCCTTTGGGTCAGCGGTGCGTGAGGTCGCACCACTGACCCAAAGGGTCTGTCCCTGGCTTAAAATGGAAAGATCTCACAGACCGGACCGGGAATGGCCCCTATGAAATCCCCTCCGAAAAACCGCTGTTCCTCAATATCGTGAGTAATCAGTAACACGGTCTTCCCTTCCGTTTTCCGCTTTACATAATCCATGACCTTTTCCTTAGTCTCCACATCTAACCCTTTAAATGGCTCATCGAGGCAGATGAAGTCGCTATCGGCCAGCATGGCCCTGACGATGGCTACCCGGCGCTTTTGTCCCCCGGAAAGCTGAGACACGGGCTTTTGAACCAATTCGCCCTCAAGCTCAACCATGGCCAGCTCTCTGCGAATTTGTTCCGGACTATCATTCCCATGCAAAACCATTTTGATATTATTCACGGCAGACAGGTGTTCCACCAGCCGATCTTCCTGAAATACCGCAGAGAGCCGTTTACCTTCCAGCCCTTCAACCGTGCCGGAATCCGGTTGCAGCAAACCCAGCAAAATCATGGCAAAGGTGGTCTTTCCGCAGCCGCTGGTACCCATGATCGTGGTGATTCGCCCTTCTCTTAAATCCACACTGAAGTCGTTGATTACCTTCTTTTCGTCAAAGGTCTTTATGAGGTTTTTCACTGTAATCATGCCGCTCATCCCTTATCTGTCCGGTTTCTCGACTCTGATTCCCATCCTCTTCTCTATAGAAAACAGGATTCTAAAAAATATTTTTTCAAACAAAAAACTGATCAATATGATGACGATGGTCCAGCTAAACAATTCGGCCGTGCTTAAAAAGATCTTGGCTTGATAGAGCTGTTCGCCGATGCTGCCGTCGGGAAGACCAATGACTTCTGCCGCAATTCCACTTTTCCAGCAGAGACCAAGACCCAGCTTGCTGCCTGCCGCAAAGTAGGGCAAGGTTCCCGGCACATAGATGGCTCGTAGCTTTTTTCGAAAACCCATACGAAAGATTTTTGCCATTTCCAACAGTTTTCGGTCTGTCTCCAGAATTCCCTGGAGCACATTGGTGTAGAGGATGGGCAGCACCATCAAAAAGCTAATGACTACCGAAAGGCTGCCGCTTCCTGCCCAGATGAGCACGAGAATAATAAAACTGGCTACAGGAATACTCTTTACGACACTGAAAAAGGGAGCCAGGAGAGCCCTGACCACGCCGCTTGCAGCACTGATGACAGCAAGCAGCACCCCGGTGACGATGGCCAGCAGGAAACCACTGACAATGCGCACAAAGGAATAAGCCACCGTTGACCAGAAGGCGAGCTCTTGTACTTGATGATACAAGGTGCCCATCACTTCTGCAGGCGACACGAGAAACAGGTCCTGCCCGATTGCCACAGCCGCAAATTGCCAGACTGCCAGCCAAAAGAGCAGGACCAGAATCGTTTGAATCGTTTTTTTACCTGGTGAAGTAGAAATCATCTTCCGGTAAAGCTCCTCCTACCGACTGGGGATTCGCATCAAATAATACCTGCAGATATCCGTTCACTTTCACTTTCATGTCGTCCCCTTCAATATAGGTTATGTTGCAGGCGGGGATGGCCTTCACAGCAATGGGCGCTTTGGCCACAATTCCATATTTTTCTACCCATTGAGCTGCTTCTTCCACATTTGCATTTACATACTCAGTGGATGCGCTGTATTCGTCCAGAAATTCGCTGAAGGCAAGGGGATTTTCCTCCACAAGGGCTTTTCTCACCAGGACTACGCCCGTGACCATGCTGCTTTCCGTACTGACTTTATCCCATTCCTCTGTAAGGCTCAAGGCCACTCTCACTTTATCGTTCTGCATCTGCACCGCCGTCACATAGGGCTGGGGAAGGACTGCTATGGCATTTTCGGTTGTCTCCAGCATCGCCGCAATTTCAGTAGCCTCACTCTTGTATTCGATGGTCAGGTCTTTTTCAGGATCCAGGCCATTCTGCTTCAGGATATAGTTTAACGCAAACTCAGGCGTAGTACCCTTTCCGGTACTGTAGGCGGTCTTTCCGTCCAGATCTGCGATTGACTTCACTGTATCGCCGCTTTCTACAACATAGAGAACCCC
>CAYOYO010000164.1:0-3607 GCA_964408195.1 uncultured Oscillospiraceae bacterium
GGCCTTGTGGGGGATGTGATGAACGACTTCAAGGCAGGATATATACTGAAGTCGGACCCCAAAGCCCAGTGGTTTGGTGAAGTGATAGGAGGAATCCTAGGAGCCATTGTCTCCGTAATTGTACTTCTGGTAATCCTGAAAGCCTACGGACCATCGGCTTTTGGCAACCCGGATATGTTCCCTGCCCCTCAGGCAAGCGCCGTTGCCGCAATGGTAGGTGGTATCTCTCATGTGCCAGCATTCCTGATTGGACTGGCGGCGGCCGTCGTTCTCTATATGGTAAATTTCCCCGTCATGACACTGGGCTTGGGCGTATATCTGCCTTTCTACCTTTCCATGACTGCCTTTATCGGCGGGGCTCTCCGTTTTGCTGTTATGAAAGGGGCTCCGGATTTTGAAAAGGGCGGTAACGGACAGATCATAGCTGCAGGCCTTCTGGGCGGCGAGGCTGTTGTGGGTGTCGTCATAGCCCTGATTCAGGCGATCCGAATTATGAAAGCCCTATAAATAAACCAGCCACGGGGACAGACCCTTTGTCAGGTTTTCCTGACAAAGGGTCTGTCCCCGTGGCTGGTCAGGAGGAGCAGAAATGAAGGAAGTAAGCATCACGGATATCAAAGGCATTAAAATCGGCCACGCTCAGGATGTGGAGGGGGGTACCGGCTGTACCGTCATCCTCTGCGAAGAAGGGGCATATGCCGGTGTGGATGTAAGGGGCGGAGGACCTGCTTCAAGGGAAACGGAGCTGCTGAAGCCGCTTAACCTGGTGGAACAGATCCATGGAATCATGCTGTCAGGGGGAAGCGCCTATGGACTTGACGCTGCATCCGGGGCCATGCAATTCCTGGAAGAGAGAGGAAAAGGTTTTGATGTGGGCGTTGGTGTAGTTCCCATTGTCTGTGGATCCTCCTTGTTCGATCTTGTTGTAGGCAATCCTAAATGCAGGCCGGATAAAGCCATGGGCTACCAAGCCTGCCTGAATGCCTCCTCGGAAAAACCCGCAGAAGGGAATGTGGGGGCTGGCACCGGTGCCACTGTGGGCAAATTTTTGGGCATGGAATATATGATGAAGAGTGGTTTGGGTACCTACGCTGTTCAGATTGGGGAATGGATTATTGGAGCCATTGTGGCTGTCAACGCGCTGGGGGATGTGGTGGATGCGGACACGGGAAAACCCATCGCCGGCATCCTGAATAAAGACAGGACCGCGCTTTCTAATACGGAAAAGTCTATGTATGAGGAGTACGACAAAAATAGAAATGTTTTCAACGGGAATACTACCATCGGATGCGTGATTACAAACGCAAAACTGACCAAAAATCAGGCAAATAAAATTGCATCCATGGCTCATAACGGTTTCGCCAGGGCCATACGCCCCGTTCACACCATGGCGGACGGTGACACTATTTTCGTTCTTGCCACAGGGGAAACAGAAGTCATGCCGGACGCAGCAGGAGCGCTTGCGGCAGATGTGATGGCAAGGGCCATTAATCGGGCCGTATGGATGGCTGAGCCGGCTTATGGACTGAAGGCAGCCAAAGATTTTCTCCGGTAATGGGGAAAAACAGAATCGAAAGCTAGAGTTTCAGGAAAGAAGGCTCGCGTTGGCAGAAGGTAGTCACATATCGGAAGCCAACGCTTTTCATTTTCTCATAAGCCCATTGAATTCCATAGCCCACATCCTTTGTTCGATGGGCATCGGAACCTACAGTGATAATCTGGCCTCCCAGCTCATGGTAGCGGCGCAAGATGGCATCGGAAGGAGTTGTATGGTCTCCCATCCCGTATCGGAAGGAGGAAGTATTGATTTCAATCCCTTTCCCGTCGCTGATGACCCGTTTCAGCACTTGGGAGACAACCTCCATTAAGCGGTCATAGGCAGGAATGTAAGGGCCATAACGATCGATGACATTGATGTGGCCTAAAACATCGTAGTCTTTGTAAACAGACAGGCAATCAAGGGTGTATTGATAGAAAGCCTCTGTTGCTTCCTCGGTGGACCTGCCGTCGAAAAAGCCCCCGCAGGAAAGTTCAAAGCCTTCCGCGCAGTGAAAGGACCCGATAATGAAGTCGTAGTCGAACGCTCTCACGGTCTTTCGGCATTTTTCCAGAGTCCCTCCATGCTGAATGCCTACCTCCAAGCCTTTTACCAGGGTAATGCGCTCTCTATATTTTGCCTTTGCCCCGTCTAGGGCACTCTGATATTCCGATTGTGAAAATTCTTCTCCCCAGCCGGTCATGGGGTAATCCGGATCATAATGATCCGTGATAGCCAACTGGGTAATTCCCCTGGCTTCCGCCGCCTCAATCATTTGACTTAGGGTAGAGTGTCCATCTGTTGAAAAAGTGGTATGAGTATGATAATCCACCAACGGTGCTGTATACATAATTGCCTCCCAAATGCTTCTGTGTTATAATCACTATTTAGTATAGCACATTTTATTCTGCGGAAAAGGGTAATCCAGATGTCTGATGTTTACAATGAGACGATTCTGATCGAGAAGGCCAAATCGGGAGATGAGGCCAGCTTTGAGATACTCATTGGAAATTCCAGGACCAAGGCATATAACATAGCTCTTCGTTACCTGCGAAACGAAGAGGACGCCATGGATGCGCTGCAGGAGAGCTTTATTAAAGTGTTCCGCCACATAGATAAGTTTAAAGGGGATTGTAAGTTCGATACCTGGGTCTACCGAATTGTAGTGAACACCTGCAACGATTATCTAAGAAAAAACAAAAACCAGAAAATGAATATCAGCCTCTATAACAGGGATGAGGATGGGGAGTCCGTCACTGACATTCCGGATCCGCAGCCTGATCCTTCCGACATCTTCGACGCTAAATTGACTGCCGACTATGTGCTGGATTGTTTAAACCGGATTCCGCCCGACCAGAAGGAAATTATAATTCTTCGGGACATCCAGGGTTTTTCTTATGAAGAAATAAGCGAAATTCTTGGTTGTACCATGGGGACTGTCAAATCGAGGATCAACCGGGCCAGACAGAAATTGAAACTAAAGGTTTTGGAACAATACGATGAAATATACGTCCAATAGAATTAGGAAGAGAAAGAAAAATAGGAAGGAGGCACCCGATGGAGAATCATATTGACGTTACAACCGATGTTACAGACCAATCCGAAGACAAGGACATGGAAAAACTCCTGGCGGTCCTCCGCAGTATCCCCCAGGAGAGAATTCCCGACGAATTCGACCGCCGGCTCAGTCAGGCCCTGAAAGAGGAGGGCAGCAGAATCAGAGAGAAGAGGGGTTACGCAGGCACAGTAAAAAAACGAAAATGGCATATGAAAGCAGCCGCTGCCGCCGCAGCCTGTTTCCTTGTTGTTTTTGCATCCCTTTCCATGTATAATGAGGGCATGGGATCCTTTACAGGTGCGAATCCCGAGGAAGCCGCAGTTGACAGTGAATTGGAACTTTCGGCAGAGAGATCCGCTATTGCCTCAGAAGATTCCCAGGTCCCGGAAAGAGAAAATGACAAAGCCATGAGCAATTCTGCCGATCAATTCGTGGCAATGGCGGAAAACAACAGTTCTCCGGAGCCTGCCGGGGGGACTGACGGGAATGCGGACGAAGGCGAACAAGGAGAA
>CAYOYO010000165.1:0-3602 GCA_964408195.1 uncultured Oscillospiraceae bacterium
GATTCCGTTTATATTGTTGCATTTTCTGGCACAGAATCGCTATAGGGCAACTTGTCACAATTCCGTGGATATGGTAGTCTAATTATATGCTATATTCTGATAAAAACGATGATTCAATTGTAAAAAGTCTTATGCAGCTTTTTGCAGATTGATGTAACGATAAGAGGAGAATTTGGATGAAGAAAACAAAGATTGTATGTACCGTGGGCCCCGCTTGTGAGACAGAAGAAATGTTGAAAACCATGATTTCTGCCGGCATGAATGTAGCCCGTCTGAACTTTTCTCACGGCGATTATCAGGAACACGGGGCAAGAATCAACATGATAAAAAAGGTCAGAGAGGACTTGAATTTGCCAGTGGCTATTCTCCTGGACACCAAAGGACCGGAGATTCGTACCGGTGATTTTATTGAAAAAGAAGTTTTCCTCACGGAAGGCCAGAGGTTTACCCTTACCACTCGTGATATCCTTGGAGATACTACTGTCTGCAGCATCAGCTACAAGGGTTTGCCCGGCGATGTATCGGCCGGCGACATGATTCTTATTGACGATGGCCTTGTTGCCATGAAGGTTACCGAAGTGCGAGGCGGAGAGGATATTGTCTGCATCGTGCAGAACAGCGGTATCATAAAAAATCATAAAGGAATCAATGTCCCGGGGATTCATATCAATATGCCTCCCATCACAGAGAAAGACGAAGCGGACATTCTGTTTGGCATAGATAGCGGCATAGATTTTATCGCGGCATCCTTTGTGCGCAGATCGGAGGATGTATCGACCATCCGGGAGCTACTGAAGAAAAACCGGGCAGAGCATATACAGATCATAGCGAAGATAGAAAACAGGGAAGGCATCGACAACATTGATGGGATTATAGAGGTCTCCGACGGAATTATGGTGGCCAGGGGTGATCTGGGAGTGGAGGTGCCGGCGGAGGAACTTCCCTTGCTGCAAAAGCGGATTATCCGCAAGTGTAACATGGTAGGTAAGCCGGTTATTACAGCCACCCAGATGCTGGACTCCATGATGCGAAATCCCAGACCCACACGGGCCGAAGTCACCGATGTGGCTAATGCTATCTTGGACGGAACGGATGCCATTATGCTTTCGGGAGAAACCGCCGCAGGGAAGTATCCTGCAGAATCCGTGGCTACTATGTCCCAGATTGCCAGGAGAACCGAAGAAGCGATGGATTATTTCAAGCTTCTTAAGGAGCGCCAAAGCGAGGAGAAAGCAGCCGTTACCGATGCAATCAGCCGTGCCACCTGCAGCATTGCCATGAGTCTTGACGCTTCAGCCATCCTTACCGGGACATCCTCGGGATATACCGCCAGGATGGTATCGAAATTCCGCCCGAAACAGCCTATTGTTGCTGCCACCACCGACGAAAGGGTTCAGCGGCGCCTTTGCCTGTCCTGGGGGGTATATTGCATCTTACTGCCATCGGTAGAGTCCACCGACGATCTGATAAACAAAACCGTTTCGAAGGCCATGGAGCACGGTCGGGTAAAGCAAGGGGATCTTGTAGTCATTACTGCGGGGATTCCCGTGGGCGTTGGCGGAACCACAAACCTGATCAAAGCACATGTGGTAGGGCAGCCCTTATCCTGGGGTGCCGGATCAAAATAGAATCGGAATCCGATTTACTTGGGGAGGGGAAAAATGAAATTTCTATGGTGCACAATCAATGTAAAGGACATGGAGGAATCGATTGCGTTTTACCAAGAGGTTGTAGAACTCAAGGTGGTCAGGAGATTCCCGACAGGCCAGGGAGAAATCGTATTCCTCGGGGAAGGTGAGACGAAAGTCGAGCTGATTTTCGATGGCACTGATAAGTGGCAGGGGAACAAGACCGGTATCTCTCTGGGATTTGAAACAGAATCACTGGATAAAAGGATGGACTTGGTTAAGGAAAGAGGCGTGGAGATTACCGGTGGACCTTTTCAGCCCGGCCCTGATTTTCGATTCTTTTTTGTCAAGGATCCGAATGGCGTAAACATTCAATTTGGAGAACATAAGTAGCAGAAAGGACCGTAAATCCATGTATGAAGACTGCGGGATCAACCGAGTACTGGGAGTGACCGATGTACTCCCTGTTTTTGCGTGGAAACTGGACAACAGCAAAGTAATCTATGACAATGAAATGTTCCTGAAAGTTACTCATTTACATATGGAAGCGGCCAATCTGAAGCAAATTTGCAATGAGGCCATGAACGACCCGGAGACGGTGAAGGAAAAAATAATCAATCTGGTGGAAACCCGGGGGAAACTACACAATCCCTATACCGATACGGGGGGATTGATTGCAGGCACTGTAGAAAGGATAGGCGGGAACTACAGAAACAAGGATTGTGTCGATGTGGGTGACCGAGTGCTGGTTTTGGCGTCAGCTACAATGATTCCGTTGCATATCCGGCGAATCCATGATATCGATTTCTTTTCCGGCAATATCCGTGTGGACGGGCACGGAATCCTTTTCGGCAGCATGGCTGTGATCCAAAGACCGCCGGATATACCCGTGGATCTTCTTATGCTGGCTTTTGAGGAGTCTTCTTCAATTTATCACGTTTACGGAATCGCCCGGGATAAGAAACACTTTCTTGTAATCGGTAGCAATATCATTCATGTTATGCTCTATGGATATGCCATCCGCAAAGCCGTAGGAAATAGCGGACGGATCTCCGCCTTGCTTTATAATACACTGGAAAGCTGGTCGAAAGCCGCAGAGGAGGAGTGGGAAGCCGGCCTTAAGAGTGTCTTTGATGAAGTAGACCACGTGAGCCCCGCTCATACTCTCAAGTGCGCCGAAAAGCTTATACGGGCACATCCCGGGTTGTTCGATCTCAGCATTAACTGCGCGGATGCAAGGGGTGCCGAAGCGATCAATGTTTTGGCCACAAAACAGAAAGGTACGGTTTTCTTTTCCAGCCTGATCAATAATTACAACATTGCCGTGTTCCTGACAGAGGGCCTGGGAAAAGAACTCAATATTCTCTGCGGTGACGGTTATGCAGAGAATTACGATAAATTCATGTACGAAATGCTCAAAGAAATCAGTACCCATACGGGCAAACTGAGCAAAATCATCTTTGACAGGCACAATAGACCTACAGAAACGGTCAGTATGAAAATATCTGACCGGGGAGGCGAACAACCGGGTCCTATCGCCTACGATTTCATTTACAAGAGCCAGGCCATGCATGAACTGTCCGGGCAGATTGTAAAAGCCTCAAAATACGATTGCCCCATATTGATACAGGGTGAGACCGGAGTGGGAAAAGAGCGTGTAGCCCGCCTAATCCACAATTTGAGTTTCCGCAATATGCAGCCTTGTGTGAAAGTAAACTGCGCATCGATTCCGCTTGCTCTTATGGAGTCTGAGTTTTTCGGCTATGAGCCGGGAGCCTTTACGGGAGCGGGCTTAAAAGGCAAACGAGGCTATTTTGAACAGGCAAACAAGGGAATTTTATTTCTGGATGAAATCAGCGAATTGTCCATGGAAATGCAGGCTAAACTGCTCCGGGTGCTCCAGGACAAGGAGTTTTATCGCCTTGGAGGGGAAAGCCCAATAAAGGTTGATGTGAGGGTGCTGTGTGCTACAAA
>CAYOYO010000166.1:0-3527 GCA_964408195.1 uncultured Oscillospiraceae bacterium
TTCTGAAGCAACTGCAATCAGGGCCGTGGGTCAGTCTGTCTTTGCCTGTTTTGGGTCGGGGCAATGAGATTCGCACTTGGGTCATAGTCTGCAGTTGCTTCTGCTGATTTTCGCTCTTGTCTTGGACAGTGGGACGGTTTTTTTGATTTCTTTCAGATCTTTGAAAATCAAAAGGAACCGTCCTTGGTGATTTGTCGTTACTTTTCAAGACGTGATGTAAGCAAATGCAAACCTATTGATGTTCTGGAAGCAGATGCCCCTTGATGGTGTTTCGGACTTTGCGGGCGTTGAGAGGAACTTCTTTTGTCTCCATGGTTACGATTAGATTGTATCCTTGAAGAATTCCATGTTTTCTGTAGTTGTCGATTTTCTTGATCATGCTCTCTGCGTATTCTTCATTGTCCACCATTCCAAAATGCTCCCAGTAAATGACTTGGTTATCTTGCGGGTTGAGAATTGTAAAATCCGGATAGTAGCGGTCTGCACCAACGATAAGGAGGGCTTCGTATCGAAATGGGATCTCATAGGTTTCCAACATTCCAGCAATGATGGATTCGGACTTGGATCTGACGCCAATGCCGTTTTGCGTGATGTGAATGAGCTTTTCGGGATACAAGGAACACTTTTCATAGGGCTCCTTGCACCAAACGCCTGGGCGGCTCCCCTCTCCCGAATCAAGGATAGAGCTGTAGTCCAAGTCTTTGTATGCTTTCGGAAGCGATGCAGCCACTTCTTTCGGATCAAATGCCATATTGTTCTTCTGGCATTGCTTTTGATTTTTGATGGTTTTTTCTAGTGCTGGAATGCTGGTCTCAATGAACTTCCTGCGGGCCAGCTGCCTTATAAGTACTTCCTTATCTTTGCCTAGATAGGATTCCTTGCCGCGAATGCCAGGGGTGCCGGAGGGTAAATAGCGGTAATAGCGATCTTTGCCTCGTATTGTTTTCTTACGAAGCCGGCCGGCCGGCAGTGTCTCCAATTCATTTCTGAACTTGCGCAGAAGTTGGGTGCTAGCCGTATAACTCTCTGCAATGAAAGCGTCTGTAATGGTTTTAATCATGACATACCTTGCTTGATTGATTAAACTCTTTGCGTGATTTCTTGGTCGGATTACTTGCCCAATGTCTTGCTATAATTACTTGCCCAATGTCTTGATTGTATTCCATATATTTACATTGTAATTCATCTTACATTTATTGTCAACTCCTCCCGTCTTTATCAAGGCTGCAATCAAGTTCGACCCTAGATCGGGGTCGACCCTAATCAAAAGCAACTGCATTGAGGGGTTAGGGCCGGCGGGGCGTTGCCTTTCTTGGCGCGGGGCAACGCGTTTCAAGATGGCGGGCCTGGAAGTGTTGCCTCCAGTCGGGCGTGGCAACGCGTTTCAGCCCGGGGATGTGGTTTGCAGTTGCTTTCCGCTCTGGTTTTGGTTTGTCCTTGGCTGTGATTGAATCCAAACCAGACAAAGGGTCTGTCCCCGTTTCTGGCTTTTTCAGGTGCAACTGCAATCAGTGCCTGGTCCGCAGTTGCTTTCCGGTCTTCTAAATGCAGGATTATCTTCCCATGCTGATCTACTGCAAATTTAACGTCATAGCCGCTCTTGACTGCTCCCACATCGGGAAAGGATGGCACTCCGATATGGACCCGGCTGAACAGAGATCGAATTTGTGTCATTTCCCCTATTGTGATAATATGAATTATAATCTTTGCAACTTTTCCTCAAATTCCAATGCAATTATTTTGCTGGCAGAACACAGCGACAGCTTTCGTATCCTGTCTTATCACCGAAGGAAACCTTTGGGCCACCAGGGCGCTTCCCGTCTTTGAGAAAGGAAAACACAATGGGAAAAGATAAGATGATTAATGTAGCAATCGGATTTGCCACAGGACGCAGGAACTTCCAAAAAGTCTTACAGACCAATGTTTATAACTGGCAAGAAAGCGGCTTGACAGAAAAAGAAAGCGTGCGGCTAAATCTCTTTGTTGCGTATGATTTGAAGTATAAAAACACCAAATCCACCGATTATACCAATATCGGCAAAGATGTGCGCGATCTCATCGATGATATTTATTTTATCGGCAGCGCTGCCATTCAAAAGGAAATTGACGATCTGATCACTTCCAATGTGATCACCGAAAAGGAAGCTCGCTTGTTCTTTGAAAAAGGATATGCGGGAAAACGTAACGCGGTGCTTTATGCCGCCTTAAAAAATAAGATGAATTATCTTATTTTCCTGGATGATGACGAATATCCCATGGCCGTTACAAATACCCGCTCTACCGCCATATGGAGCGGCCAGCATGTGTTATCGGAACACTTACAGCACATCAGGCACGCGGATATTACCAATGGGCATCACTGCGGGTACATCTCACCCATTCCTTATATAGAATTCGACGAGAAAATGACCGAGCAGGATTTCCGTTTGTTCATCGAGGCTATCAGCAATGATATTATCAACTGGGACAATCTATACTCCACTATGATGAATGGCGGAGTTACCTATGCAGATACAAAAGTTCTGGTCAGCAACGACGCCAAGGAGGTACAGGAAACCAACCATACAAAGTTTATCTCCGGTTCCAACCTGTGCATTAATCTCACCGATCCGGGCAGAATCAGTCCCTTTTACAATCCGCCGGGGGCACGGGGTGAAGATACTTTTTTGAGTACCTGCTTGGGTGAACGCAAGGTGCTGCGTGTGCCCTGCTATACCTTTCACGACGGTTTTTCCACCTATCGCAATCTGATGAATGGCGTGCTGCCGATCAAGCTGAAATTTATTCGGGCGGATAGCGAAGCAATTGTCACTCGGTTTTACCAGGCCTGCATCGGCTGGATACGATATAAACCACTGCTTCTGTATATCACACAGCGAGAACAATATGAGGACAAAATCCGGGAGATGCGGGAGAAGCTTGACGCCTCGCTTCCCTGTGTTTGCTCTTATTTCGGACTTTGGGATTTTATGGAAGTGACAAAAGAGTTGGAACGATACCACAGAAATGTTAAAAAGCATTACCGGCAGTTCCTCGAAACCCAGCAAACTTGGGCTAAAATTTCCGAATTTATGGCAAATCGGGGTCCGGACAGGTAATTTGTAAATTCTTCCGGCCCTTGTGTTGGCCTGGTCATGGGAATATAATGGTCAAAAGGAGGTATCTCATATGAAAGAAGTATTGAATTATGCAAATACCTACATCAGAAAGATGAATATTGCAGACTTTGCCATGCTTAAGGTCTGCCTATGTTCCCTAGGCTTGTTAGCAGGCCTTGCCATTCCGAAAAAGCATAAAAAGAAGGCGGCTGGTATTGCAGCCACCACCTTTGCCTTCACCTATGCGCCGTTAATGACCAAGTTGCTTGTGACGGTACTGGAAGATTCAAAAAAGCAGAACTAGCTGCTAATCCGGATAATACATCAAGACAGGGAACCGCTCCCTGTCTTGTTTCATTTGACTTCTGCGCTTGTTTTGGGCCGTGGCTTGTGTCCCCCGTTGACACCATATCACCTGCCGGATATAAT
>CAYOYO010000167.1:0-3440 GCA_964408195.1 uncultured Oscillospiraceae bacterium
ACGTCGGCTAAAAAAGGAAGTCTGGTGGATGTGTCTGCCAGAGCATAACCGAAAATATGTCCATGGAGCAGGGCTTCCAGTACCTGCTCATCGCCGGAGCCTTGAAAAAACCAGGGCCAGACGGGCATTTTAAACCCGTTTGCCCCTATGACCCCGATATTTAAAAGCGTGCCGGCACCGATAACGTAGGGCCAGGCTCCTCTCCCTTTGCAGTTTGCCAGGACGAACCAAAAAAGAATCCCATACACCACGGGGAAAACCACCCACTCGGGGAAAGGGACACGGGACAGTATCATCTCTGCGGCGAGGGCCAGCAAAGGAAGGTATATTTTTTCCGGCAGCCTTTCGTTCATCCGTGCACCGGATTCAGGCTTGCTTGAGCCTTATTCATCATTTTACTGAAAGCTTCCACCACACGTGGGTCAAACTGGGTACCGGCGTTTTCACACAGTATATTCAAGGCGTTTTCGTGGCTTAGCCTCTTGCGATAAGGCCTGTCTGAAGTCATTGCGTCATAGGCATCCGCAATGGCAAGAATCGAAGCGGAAAGCGGTTGTTGTATGTGAGTGTCCCCACAACATGGGTAACCGGAGCCGTCATAGTGACAATGGTGATAAAGTACTGCATCTACAATGGTGCGGGAAAATTGTATTTCTTCAATGATGTCGCTGCCGATGACGGGATGCCTCTTGATTTGCTCGTACTCTTCACCGGTGAGGTGACTGGGTTTATTGAGTATGCGGTCTTCGATTCCGATTTTTCCGATGTCATGAATCAGAGCCGCCACCTGAATGTCCGCCACGGTTTTTTTCGGCAGCCGCATAAAGCGGGCTATCTGCTCCGACAGCTCTGCCACTCGTTCCGAATGGCCTTTGGTATAGGGATCCTTTGCCTCGATTGCACGGGTCAGCGCCGTAATGGTGCGCATGTGCATGGAATGGCTGTCCCAATATAGCTTAAAGGAGTAACGGGCTAGAAGAAGAGGCAGTATAAAGAGAAGAACGAAGAAACTTCCGTTGTCCAGATGCAGAAGTATGGCAATAAAAACCCCGAAGGGAATCGTGGACACCACATTGGGCAATACCCCCAGTATGGTCTGCGAAAGCATGGAAAGGAACCGCCCTTCGTTCCCGGACACAAAGTAGAGGATGAACAGCACCAGGTTTACCGCGATGGTCAGCACTGCAAATGCCGTAGCAGGCAAAATCGAATAAGGAAAGCGGAAGGCTTCTCCGTAGCCTCCCATTAAAGGTAGTGTCTGTCCTCCGATGAAAATGGACAATATGATATTTGCTGTGTTGAACAACTCTTTTCTGGGTTCCCTGGACAGTTGATAATAAATCTTGCCCGATGTTTTGTCAAATGCAAAAAGGAAAAAGGTGGATAAGAAAAACAGTACAATGGTGGGATAGAAGCCATAGACCACGGCGCTGGATACAACAGGCACAAATGACACCTCGATGGATTTGTCTCTGGCTATGTAAACGGGAAGAGCCCGACAGAGCACCAGGAGGGCCAGCATGATAAACCAGTCAATGACTCGCAGTGAGGAAAGGAAGTCCCGGCCCAGTATCTGTTCCCACACTTTTATCGCGCTGTATCCGAACGCTGCCATGCCGGCCAGCATAACAAATCCGATATACGCTTTCTGCCTGCTCTTCATTTTCTTACTCCTTGCAGATTCTTACCTCATACAGATTGTATAAAAAACAGATCCGAAACCCGGTTATCCGTTAGCTTATTTTACGCAGAAAAACGCACCGCTGGAAAGCAGCAGAGCGCAAAGGCTCGATAATACCAGGATCACTCTATTCATGATATAGCCCTCCTTCTAAGGTACTCTGCCGCACCGCTAAACAGGCAGGCTATATCCGCTCCGCTTCATGTAATTTACATGGGCTTCGAATCTGTTTTTGTCATGTTTTATCCTTCCCCTGCAGGTCCGCTACCCTGCAATCAGTCTGGAGATCCGCCGGTTCAGGGCATCAAGCACTGCCCGAACCACGGCATCGTCATGGTTATCCCGGATAAAGGAACTTCCGATGAAATGCTGACCCTGTTCGTCGCACAGGGTAACAAGAGCGGCAGGCTGACCTCCTGCGTCAACCTCTTCCACCGTAATCAATTCAAAATGACCGCCCGCTTTTACCGAAACGCACTTTGCGATGGCATCCAAAGCCGCAACCGCAACACCCCGTAAAAAGGAAGGGCGGTTTCTGGTGGTATAAGATGCTTTTCCGTCCACGCGAAAATCACCATGGGACAAAAAAACCGTAACCTCCCCATGGCCGTCGATGAACCTATTGTCAATTCCCGAATAACAGAGCCGGCAATCCCGATCCGTTAAATCCGAATGGACCTGGGCAATGCTGATGATGCGGTAATCCACATCAATACCATAAACCGCCATCAAAGCGGACTGGATGTCCCGGGTCAGTGCTTTGGGTGATTTCGTGGTGCCGGCGAGTACATGAATTTCTTCCGGAATACTATCTGTGGAAAGAACAACCTTTGCTGCATGTACGCCCTCCAACCGGCAAATCAAATCCTGCCATGACAGGGCGGGCTGCTTCGTTTCTGGCTGCGACACAAACCGTACCTCCAGTATCTTTACTTGATATACATTCAGTTTCCATTTTAACATTCTATGAAGAATTTTGATACTATTATATTTTGATAATTTTGTTTTTTCCACATGATAAGGGGACACCGGCCACGGGGACAGACCCTTTGTCTGGTTTTTGTGTTGTGACACAAAAACCAGACAAAGGGTCTGTCCCCGTGGCCGGTGTCCCTGTGGCCGGTGTCGTTTGTCTTACTCCCTTATTGGATTACCAGTACCGGCTTTTCTGTCATATGTAGAACTTTGGTGGTGATGCTGCCCATATAAAGCCTGTGCCTTAGGGATCCAATCCCGTTGGATCCCATTACGATCAGGTCCACATCTCTTTCTTTGGCAAAATCCACAATGGCGTGAGCAAACTTTCCGGATGGCTCATCAATCATGACGGTCTCCACATCCGAACCACTCAATAATTCTTTTGCTTCTTTCAGCAGTTTCTCAGATCTTTGTTTTGCTGTCTCATAAAGACCCGGCCAGTCCACCGATCCGTTTGGCTTCGCCTCATGCAGGCTGGGATAAAATGAAACAGTAGTTACTATGTTCATCACATTCATAATAATTATTTTGCTTCCCAGGCAATCTGCCAACTCTTTTGCCTTGAGCATGGCTCTTTCCGAGTATTCAGAGCCGTCTATGGGCACAAGAATCGCTTTCATTTGTCGTTCCTCCTTTTCACAAGATGATAGGTTTTCCTGTTTTATACCCAGCCGAACATGCAATAATCAGAAATGTCAGACTTCTTTTTTCCCACCACAATACAGGAACCACCGGCCAGGGGGACAGACCCTTTGTCTGGTTTTGTGCCATAGCACAAAGC
>CAYOYO010000168.1:0-3209 GCA_964408195.1 uncultured Oscillospiraceae bacterium
GGACAGAGAGTTGTCCCTGATTCAGGAGTTCATCACCGAGACCAAGGCCGGTTACAAGGATTCGGTGACTTACGAAGAGATGATCAACGGGGCTTATGAAGGGATCATTGACGGGTTGGGAGATCCATACAGCGTCTTTTACAGTTCCAAAGACGAAAGCGACCAATTCGAAGAGTCGGTCAGTGGAGAATTCTACGGAGTGGGTGTGAGTCTGGAGCAAGTGGGAGACCTGTGCAAAGTGGTTGCCCCCATTCCCGGAACACCGGCGGAGGAGGCAGGGGTCCTGTCCGGTGACGTGATCAGTAAGGTAGACGGGGCGGATGTGAAAGGGATGACTCTGGAACAGATCGCAAGCCGCCTTCGGGGAGAGGATGGCACCAAGGTTACCATGACGGTGCTGCGGGGGGATAAAACCCTGACTTTCACCATGACCCGGGAGAAGATTCGGCTGTCAGCTGTGAGCTACGAGCTTTTGTCGGATAGTATGGGTTACATAAGGATTTCTCAATTTGACAGTGACGTGCATCTGGAGTTCAAGAATGCAAAGCTGAAGCTGATCGCCGCCGGGGCCAAATCCTTTATCGTTGACGTGCGGAACAATCCGGGAGGCTATGTAGCCGGGGCCGTTGATATTGCAGGACAACTCATGGCGCAAGGCCCTATCGTTCACTTTCAAAAACAGGGTGAGATTGTCAACACCTTGACTGCGGACGGCAGCGGGGATCTGGGAATTCCGGTAGTGTTGTTGGTCAACGAAGGAAGCGCCAGCGCTTCAGAGATTCTTGCGGCAGCCTGGCAGGACAGCGGAACGGCGGTACTGGTTGGTACCAATACCTACGGCAAAGGGGTCGCGCAGCAAATACTGGAGACCGCAGGCGGAGACAAGGTGAAGCTCTCCATGTTCTACTTCCTTAGGCCGGACAAAGGCATGATCGACAAAAAAGGGATCCTGCCGAATCATGTGGTGCGGAACTACTCTGTGGATCAAGGAGACCAGGCGGAAGAACTCTATGAGAAATACAAGAGCTTTGCGCCCATGTCGGAAAAGGCGAAACCCCGTTTGGGGGATACCGGACTAAACGTCTATGGTGCCCAGCAACGTCTATCGTTATTAGGCTATGAAGTACCGGTTTCCGGTACCGTCGATGGAAAAACCGCTGTTGCAGTGAAGTCCTTTCAAAAGGAACAGGGGCTCTATCCCTATGGTGTGCTGGATTATTCCACTATGGGGGCCCTGGATAAGGCAGTGCTGAAATACATGGCCGGCGCGGACGAATCCAAGGACCTGCAGCTTGAGAAGGCAATCCAATTGCTGAAATAACCAGCCACGGGGACAGACCCTTTGTCAGGTTTTCCAGCCACGGGGACAGACCCTTTGTCAGGTTTTCCAGCCACGGGGTCTGTCCCTTTGCCTGGGTCGCACGTACAATAAAAAAAGAGGGGCAACCGCGCCCCTCTTTTCCACTTATATTAATACTTGTCCCACGTACTTAGTTGAAATACAGGTTATTGGTCAGGTACTCCGGATCGCTGGTGGCGTCAATCCCCAGATCTTTCAGTGTCTGGGCGTCTCTGTCACTGAGGATTGCCGTGCAGTGCGCTTTGCATCCATTCAGCAGAAGCAGCTTCTCAACAGCCACCTGAGCCGAAGGATTGGTAGTGGCGGATATGGTAAGAGCCGAAAGAACCTCCTCGCAATTCAGCGAGGTCTTTTCATGGCAGAGGATGTCCGTCTTCAGGTGTTGGATGGTTTCCAGCACAGCCGGGGAGATCAGATGGATCTCATCCGAGATGCCCGACAGAGTTTTTATTGCATTGAGCACCGCCGCTGCCGCAGCAACCATTCGCCTGGAACTGCGGCCTGTTACGATTTTGCCGTCAGGAAGCTGCAGAGCCATAACGATGACGTTTTCATATTTTGAATCCAAAGAGCGTTTATACTCCGAATATTCTCTGGCAGGCAGGACAACAGCCCGGTCCGTTACCTTCAGATCCAGTTCGTCCATGAGCAGCTTTGACTTTGCTACGGCTTCTTCGTCGATGATTCCTTTCTTGTAGTCGCAGAGAGCGATGAGGTAGCGCCGTATGATTTCCTGGCACGCAGCCTGTCGGCAAATATCGTCGTCAATGATGCTGAATCCCACCCGGTTGACGCCCATATCCGTGGGGGACTGGTATTCGGATTCCCGACCGGTAATGCGCTCGATAATTCGCTTCACGATTGGAAAGACTTCCATGTCTCGGTTGTAATTCACCGCTGTCTGCCCATGGGCTTCCAGGTGGAAGAAGTCAATCATGTTCACATCCCTGAGGTCAATGGTGGCCGATTCGTAGGCCATGTTGACAGGATGCTTCAACGGCAGATTCCAGATGGGGAATGTTTCAAACTTCGCATAACGAACCTCGTGGCCCAGCCTGTGTTCATGGTAAAGTTGGGACAGGCAGGTTGCCAGTTTGCCGCTGCCGGGCCCGGGGCCGTTGACAACAACCAGAGGCTTTGTTACTTCTATATAAGGATTAATGCCGTAGCCCTCGTCGCTGACGATGGTGTCTACGTCCGTTGGATAACCCTTTGTAAAATAATGCTTGTATGTGCGGATGCCCCTGCGGTTCAACTTGTTGATAAATGCGTTGACGGCAGGATGATCCTCATAGCGCGTGATGACAACGCTGTTTATTAAGAGATCGTATTTGCGGAAGGTATCAATAAGCCGAAGCACTTCCAGGTCATAGGTGATGCCGAAATCAGCCCGGGTCTTATTGGTGGAAATGTCTCCTGCATAGACGCAGATGATCACTTCTGCCTGGTCCTTCATTTTTTGCAATAGCTTAATCTTGGCGTTCTCATCAAAACCCGGTAAAACCCGCATAGCATGCTTGTCGTGAACCAGCTTGCCTCCAAATTCCAGATAAAGACGTTCTTTTTTGTTTTCATTGATGCGCTCCAAAATGTATTTGGACTGTTCTTCGATATACTTTGCTGCATCAAAACCTAACATTTTCCACCTCCTTCTTCTTCCCTTCGCAACGGCACTGTTAGTAAAACAACATTAGTTATTATAGCAGAAAGTATAATCTAAAACAACGGAAGTTTCTATGAAAATAGGCACTTACCAGACCAGCCACGGGGACAGACCCCTTGTCAGAAAAACCAGCCACGGGGACAGACCCCTCCCACCCATTGCCGAAGCCCCAAAGGCAACAACAAT
>CAYOYO010000169.1:0-3196 GCA_964408195.1 uncultured Oscillospiraceae bacterium
AACAACTCCACCTTATTGGCCTTTAACAATCCCTCCACGCCGCTGCGTAGCTGGCCGACCACTTCGTCTTTTCGTTTGTACATCTGTTGCACATCAAATGTGGCCTCCTTTGCGCAGATACCCAGCATTTCGCCGTGTGTTAACTGCCGATACAGTTGTGAAGCATGCATCAGTGTTTTTGTCGGAATACAACCTCGGTTCAGGCAGGTACCGCCAACATGCCGATTCTCCACTATAGCCACACGCATGCCTTCCTGCGCAGCCCTGATAGCGGATACATAACCGCCCGGCCCGGCGCCGATAATCACTAAGTCAAATTGTTTTTCCACAACAATCTCCCTTCAAGACATTTTCTCCATTTTAGCAATTCCCTTGCCGGGCTCATACCATTTATACTTCATTCGTGAATCAAAATATCTGCTCATAAATTTTCTTTCCCGATGGTGTGGCCGCAATTCCTCCTAAAGCGGTTTCCTTCAACTCTGCGGGGAGCAACTTTCCAACCTTGTACATGGCTTCCACTACCTCGTCGGGAGGAATGATGCTCCGCATACCTCCCAGGGCCAGATCTGCACTTATAATAGCATTGACTGCCTGGCTGGCGTTGCGCTGTGCACATGGGACTTGTACAAGGCCGGCCACCGGATCACAGACAAGACCCATGCAATTCATCAATGCGAAGCAGACCGCGTTAACAGCCGCCTCAATGGAACCGCCTGCCATCTGTACCGCAGCGGCGGAGGCCATGGCTGCCGCAACCCCACACTCTGCCTGGCATCCGCCTTCCGCTCCGGAGACAGTGGCGTTATGGGTAATGATGGCGCCGATTCCGGAAGCGGTAAGAAGCCCTTCCAAAATCGATCTACGGTTCAACCGGTACTTTTCTCCCACTGAGATCAGTACCGCAGGCAGTATGCCGCATGCCCCTGCCGTAGGCGCGGCGCAAATTCTTCCCATAGACGCGTTTGTCTCGCTGCAGGACAAAGCCAGAGCCATAACGCGATTTAAAAAACTGCCACAAATGCTCTCTTCGCTCTTTGAATATGCATAATGGGCACCGGCAATTCCTTGGATCAAGCCGCCAACAGTAGTCAATGGTTCATGCAAGGCCCGTTTGGCGGACCGCAGCATAACCTGGTACCGGTCGTCCAGGCGGTGAAACACTTCTTCCTCCGTAGCCCCGGTTAGCCGGCATTCATTTAGTATGATCGGCTTCCATAACGCTGTGTTTTCTTCCTTTGCCAATTGCATCAAGCCGTCTATCGTGTGATACATCTTTTATTCCTCCCTGGTTTCCGGATTGATAGCCCGCACGCTCATTACACCCGACACAGCGCAAATCCGATCGACAACAGAGCTGCTGATCTGATCATCTGTCTCAATCATGCAGAAAGCAAGATCTCCCTTTGCTCTTCTGGTGAGCTTCATTATTCCAATGTTCAACCCTAAGGTTGCAAGGATTCGGCTCACTTCGCTGACAATCCCCCTCTGGTCGATCTGGCTGATGAATAGGGTTGGAAGGATTGCAGAAGATTCGATCTTAACTCCGTCAATTTCCCGGAGAAGTATTTGAGCTCCGCCAATGGAGGAGCCCACCACTTGGCAGCTTCCCCCGGATATTAGAGAGAACTTCATTACAACAGAGTTTTCGTGCATTCCTTCCAGCTCGGTTTCATAGAAATCAAAATTCAACCCCCGGGTTTGCGCAATATGAAAGGCATCGGCAATCCGTTCATCATCTTCCCAAAGCCCAAGAGCTCCCGCAACAAGTGCACGGTCGGTACCGTGTCCCTTGTATGTTTTCGCAAAGGAGCCATGAAGGCCAAAAGACACATGATGGAACGGCTCGGTAGCAAGCTTCCGTGCCACACGGGCCAATCTGACCGCTCCCGCAGTATGGGAACTGGAAGGCCCTGCCATAACAGGACCGATCACATCAAACAAGCTGATGTTCATGGCCAAATCCCCTTCCTCTTTCTCATAATGATTCCGATTCGAATTGATAACGGAGTTTCGTTTCCCTTGCCGCTTTAACTTCATCGGGTCTGCGAATGGGGGTTTTCAAAGGTGCGCTTCGAATGAACTCCGGGTCTTCCATTGCATCACGGTAGATGGACAGGAATATTTCAGCCGCTTCGTCCAGAGTTTCCTTCCCTTCCGTTTCCGTTGGCTCCACCATCAAAGCTTCCGGAACAATCAGCGGGAAATACATGGTCGGAGGATGGATCCCTTTATCAAGCAGAGCTTTCGCAATGTCCATGGCGGTGACATGCTGCGACTTGGCTTCCCTTTCCATCGAAATGACAAACTCGTGCATACAGATGCCCTCATATGCGATATGGTAGCATTGACTGAGCAGTTTTTTCAAATAGTTGGCATTGAGCACCGCATTCTTTGCCGCCTCGGGAATTCCTTCGCGACCCAGAGTTTCTACATAAGCAAGCGCTCGTATGACTGTCAGGAAATTGCCGTAAAAAGCTTTCACTTTGCCGATGCTTTCCGGACGGCTTTCTCCGAAGGAGTCGGGGAGGTAAGGGGCTAGAATCTCCTTACAACCTACTGCACCGGAACCCGGACCGCCGCCGCCGTGAGGGGTAGAAAATGTTTTATGGAGGTTCAGGTGCACGCAGTCGAAACCCATATCTCCCGGGCGCACAACGCCCATGATTGCGTTCAGATTGGCGCCATCGTAGTATACAAGACCGCCGGCCTCATGAATCATCTTGGTAATTTCCAAAATATCTTTTTCAAATATACCTACTGTGTTGGGATTGGTGAGCATCAGCCCGGCCGTATCCTCACCGATTACCTCGCGAAGCTTTTCCAGATGAATGCACCCATCCGGACCGGAAGGGACATTTATCACCTTCATATCGCACATCACCGCAGTGGCAGGGTTGGTCCCATGGGCGGAGTCCGGAACAATAATCTTATTGCGCTTTACGTCGCCTCTATTTTCGTGATATTTCTTTATGAGCATGATTCCGGTCAATTCTCCATGGGCTCCCGCAGCGGGTTGAAAGGTCATGGAATCCATGCCGGTGATGGTACACAGGTATTCTTCTGCCAGCCTCAATGCCGCGAGACATCCCTGCACCGTCTCTGCAGGCTGGAGCGGATGAATGTCGGTGAAGCCGGGCAGAGAGGCCACCTTCTCGTTAATGCGAGGGTTGTACTTCATGGTGCAGGAACCCAG
>CAYOYO010000170.1:0-3195 GCA_964408195.1 uncultured Oscillospiraceae bacterium
CCGGCAAAGAGCCGGCTAAGGAGTATTTCCAAAGCATCGGTGACTTCAATTATCTTGGGACCCGGCTGAATGCTCCTGTGGTTCTGTTTGGTGCAGAGGGTGAGAACTTTCACAGTCATGACGAATATGCCACCATATCTTCAATCGTCAAGACAGCGGAGATCATCTATGACTTCTTAAACAAACAATTAGCTCTTTAAAGACCCGGTTTCAATGGCCTGAAAGGCAGCCGGCCACGGGGACAGACCCTTTGTCAGGTTTTGTGCCGGTACAAAACCTGACAAAGGGTCTGTCCCCGTGGCCGGCTGCCGCCCTAACTGCCTTCGGGCGAACCTATTTGATATTTATGAGGAACAGAGGTAGAATGAAATAACATCTCCTTATTACAGCAAGTTGTTTAAAGAGGTAGTTATGAATAAAGACATTCTTATTATAAATGGAAAATGTCTCACTATGGCTGATGATGCAAAATACAGTTGGATTTTAGCGCGTGACGGGGAAATCCGCCATATGGGCCGTGGAGATGGCTACAAAAAACACATGGAGCAAGCAAGCAAAATAATTGATGCAAAAGGAGCAACCGTTCTCCCCGGATTTATTGACAGCCATTTCCATGTGGTGCAGGCAGCCCTGAACTCCAGAAGCCTGGATCTCAGCAAGGCAGCATCTTTCCGCGATATCGGTGCATTGATATCGGAAGCGGCAAAAACCTCCCCAGGGAAGAATATCCGCGGCATTGGATTGGATGCCCAAAACCTAAAAGAGGGAAGACTCCCTGACCGGACCGTCATTGACAGATACTGCAAGGATGCTCCGGTCTTCATAAATAGTGTAGAATACCAAACCAGCGTGCTTAATACCTATGCTTTGCTGTATTATAAAATCCCGTTTACGCTGGAGGGGATTGATTTTGATGAAAATCAGGTTCCAACGGGAATTATAACTCACTTTGCCAACGTCCTGCTCCGCGAAAATGTCTTAAGGTCCATACCCAATTCCACCAGAATGGAGACGGTCAGCGAATTTTTGGAATCGGTTGTTCAAAAGGGAATCACTATGGTGAACGCTATGGAGGGGGGGCGCCTCTACTGCGATAAGGATGCGGAGTTCATCTATGAATACACAGATAAGCTATCTATAGATGTTGCCTTGTTTTACTCTACTATGGACATCATGAAAATCAAGGAGATGCAGCTAGGTCGCATCGGAGGTTGCCTTTATGTAGACGGAACGTTCGGTGCCAGGACCTCTGCCCTCACCTTTGAATACAACGATTGTCCCGGAAATATGGGAGGACTGTATTTCACCCAGAAAGAAATGAATCAATTCGTATTGGAGTGCTATTCCAACAAGTTACAGTTGGCTCTCTATACCATCGGAGACAGAGCTATCGAACAAGCTCTGGCCGCCCACGAATATGCACTGGATAAGACGGGGAATACTGGGCTACGGCACAGGCTGGAGCATGTTGAACTCCCGACTCTGGATCATATTCGGCGGGCAAAAAAGCTAGGGCTCATTTTTTCCATGAGCCCTAGCTATGAATACATTTGGGGTGGGCCAAATAGGCTGTATCAGGAGCGGTTGGGGGAAAACTATAAAAGGACCAATCCTTTCCGTCAAATCATCCGGGAAGGAGTGATTGTCTGTGGAGGCTCCGATTGCGATGTAACTCCGGCAGATCCGCTTCTGGGCATTCACTCCGCAGTGAATCATCCCGTAGAAGCTCATCGTATCCCGGTGTACGAGGCTATTAAGATGTTCACTTGTAACGGGGCTTACAGCATCTTCGAAGAAAGTAAAAAAGGCACTTTGGAGATTGGGAAGCAAGCGGATATAGTCATATTAGACAGTGATATCCTAGCCACAGAATGCGAGAAAATAAAAGATATCAAGGTAATGGCAACAATTAAAAACGGACGAATCCTCCATAACGAACTTAAAGGGTGAACGAGGCGATTCCATGTTGTCAATCAATATGCTGGGAAAAGTAAATATCAGCTATAACGGTGTAAACATCACGGATCAGCTTAGCACGAAGCTGGTGGCTTTGATATGTCTACTGGTCCTGAACTCAAAACGGGAAATGAGCAGGGATCGATTGGCGGCCTATCTTTGGCCTGACAGCGATGAAGAAGCGGCTAGGTACAATATGCGCTACAATCTCTGGAAGGTAAAGAAATTCATTCCTCCCCACCCGGAAGGCCAAAGCTTTATCCGAACCATGAAGGACAGCTGTCGGATTAATGAGAAATATCCCTTTCAATGTGACAAATTGTGCATTGACGGCTTTGATTCCCACAGTCCAAAATCAGTGGAAGAATTGCTAAAACTCAAAGAACTCTTTAAAGGGGACTTTCTTGAAGGCCTCTATCTAAAGAACTGCAATGAGTTTAACGAAATCATCCTCTTTGAACGAGTAGTTTGCCAGACAAAACAAATCGAAATCATGAAAAGGCTTATTCAATTATATGAAGAGACGGAACAGAGTGAGGAAGAGCTCCAAATTCTTCAGGAGATGATGGCCATTGAACCATATAATGAGAACTTTGTGTACCGGATTTTGAATATTTATAAATCCACGGGAAACCGTGCAGCAGCAATCAACTATTACAGAATTTTTGAGTCGAAACTGCGGAGGGAGCTGAATATAGCTCCCAACAATGAACTGAAACTTCTCTACAGGACAGTTGCAGAGGATTCCTGCGGCAGGAAGGACGATTATTCCGAGCTTAGACATATGGAAAAGAAAAAGCTCATCATAAGGAGCCGCTGTATGAGAAATGTGGATTTCTTCTGGGTGGCAGATGTGGTGGGGGGCCTCCTCGACTCTGCGGATACAAAATACCTTCTTGACTTCAACCCAAACTACATACTGGATTTGAGCTATATTCAGAATGAACTGTTACCTTTCTACGAGAAGCATATTTCCAAGGAGCAATGGGAAGCAGGGTCGGTTCCGCCGGTACGCATCGTCAATGCCTTTCTGAAATTTCTCAACCATTTTTCCCACTTCTACCGGATTCATATTCATATAGAAAACTCCAGTGAAATGGATCCATCTTCTGTTGAAATTCTGAAGTACATTCAAGCTTGTGCGTCCGACAATATCCGCATTGAAAAGTAGCAAGAGTACCTGGGATTCCGTTTATATTGTTGCATTTTCTGGCACAGAATCGCTATAGGGCAACTTGT
>CAYOYO010000171.1:0-2998 GCA_964408195.1 uncultured Oscillospiraceae bacterium
GGGAAAGCAACAGGTATCCCAGGATGAAGATGGTCTGGGTTTGGAAAAAAGCCATCACCACGGCGATGAGGCCCATTGACACATAGAGCAGATAGCGGGTACCGTGGCCTTTGGAAAAAATCACGATAACCGCCGGGATTGCAAAAGCCGAAGTGATGCTCACAGGCCCCCGGAACAGGAGCAGGCAGAGGATGGAAAAGGCCAGAACGAAAGCTGCGGAGGTGAGCGTCATCAGATTGTCGGAGCCTTTGTTCCATTTCATTTTAGCACCATGCATGTTTACTATGTTTTTAACGATTATTTCGTCAACTTCATTGCTGCGTTGCTCTACAAGCGCCTTGCTGTTCTACAGCTTCACTTTTTGCGCGCGGTAGCGTTCGATGCTGAAGTCGCAGTAGGCGTTTTTGCCTGATTTTTTCGCTTCGTACATGGCAAAGTCCGCGTATTCGATCAGATCGTAAACATTGTGGGTATCTCTTCCGAAGACTGAGAACCCCACGCTGCATCGGAGCGGCAGCGCAGTTTCCCCCAGTACTATGGGTTCTTTCAGCATATGCTCTTTGATTTTCAGCCACACATCCGCTGTGTCGGCGTACCTCGCTTCATCGTAACCATAGAGGTACAGGCCGAATTCATCTCCTGCAATCCTCATGCAAATCATATTTTCATAGGGGAGCCCCATCAGGCGGTTTGCGAATTCTTTGAGAAACTCATCACCAACCCCATGCCCGTAGGTATCGTTGACGCTTTTGAAATTATCGATATCGATAAATCCGTAGATGCCCTGCTTGTCCGGGGCTTTCGCGATGGCCAGCTGGATTTCCGTCCTGTATTGGTATCGGCTCACCAACCCTGTAAGGGCGTCCTTGACCAGCCTGTTGTTCAGGTCTTCGTTCACCTGGTTCAGCTTGGCATTTGCCTTGCTGATCTCCCTTTGTGCGTTGACCAGGCTGCTATTGAGCTTCTGTATCTGCTCAAACTGGGTTCTTATGGTCCGTTCGTTATCGCCAATAAAATCCTCGTTCATCATACTGATGGATTTCATGAATTTGTGCACTACCTCTTTCATAGTTGCGGCGGAACAGCCCTCATGGAAAACGGAAGAGTCCTGACCATAGACGAGAACTCTGCTGTCAATGGACAACATACACAGCGCCACCTCCGTTCTCGAATTTTTCAGGTGGAATCGGCGATCGCAAATCCATCCCGCCTCATCCCATGCGGATACCTCAAGCAGCTTTTCCGGGTTATCCCCCTCCGCAGCCTTGAACAAGTTCATTAGGTTTTTCTCATATGGAGATATCAGGTATGCCGGGTGATACCAATAAATTTTTGTGATATTCCACTCCCTGTCGCATTCCAGAAAAAACGAAACGTTCGCTTCAGTCATGGGAATTTCCTCCGTTGTTAAACACATCCTCCGCCCATTTTACCAGTTCAAAAGCCGTTTCGGAATAGAAGTCCACGCCCCATTTCTTCCAGATTTCGTCGGTGTACCGGAACGCCTGTCCTCCCACTGCGATTTTCATCCCCGGGAACTGATCCTTGATGGATAAAACCATCTCTTCGCAGTCCACCAGATAGACGGGCATGGTAACGGAAATGGCCACAAGATCCGGGCGGTGGTCTCCGATGGCTTCCAATAAGGAAGCTTTCGGCAAGGCGGCCCCCAGATAGTAGGTATCCCAACCCCTGTACTCGAATAGATCGGAGACCATCCGGACTCCCATTTCATGCAACTCGCTGCCGATTGCGCAGGATACCAAGGTTTTATTTTTTCTGGGACTGCTAAAAATCTCTTCGTAGAAGCTGGACATAATGGTCTGGGTGACGGAACTGACATAATGTTCCTTATCCACCGTGATGATATGCCGGTGCCAGAGGTTCCCCACTTCTACCATGGTTTTGGTCAGTATATTCTCGTAGATATCGATGATGGAAAGGCCATCTTTCCTTGCTTCCGCGATGATTCCGTGAGCGGCTCTGGTGTCGCTTCTGAGCAGGGCATCCAGGTAGGCTTTCCGGATTTCGTAATGTTCTCCGTCGGCGAACCGGCTGGAAAGGCCGACGTTCGTAACAGCCTCTTTCGTTGCTTCGATTGCGCTGCTGAGATATTTTGTCGACAATTTCAACTGGCTTTCCGACAGAATCCCTGCAGATCTGTCCGCCAGTATTTCTGCAAGTACCCGGTAATGGACAACCATGTGTTCCATGATCCTGTCCCTGTCCAAATCTTTCATGAGGTTGCACAGAAGTTCATAGATCCATTTTGCATATCGGGTGAAAATATTCTCATCTTGAAGCCGGACAGAAGTCATCAGAAAACTGATGTTATACACCACATCGTCGTACATCAGCCTCTTTCTTCGCTCGTCCAGCTCCTGTTCCAACTTTGGATCCCGTTTGAACTGTTCCAGAAAAACGACCTGCGCTATTTCGATGAAATTCTGTTCGGTATTGCTGATCAGCAGACTCATGGCAATCTTCCTTTCCATGCAAGGATTGGCGTGAAAAATGAAGGACCTTCGTGAAAAAGACGGGTTGGATGGTTCTGTCGAAATGTGTCGGTTTATGGAATCATCTTACCACAGAAACAAGTGCAAACCCATAGCATGGAAATAAGAGCAAAAAGTCCTCGGTTGCAGTCATTGCCATGAACAGAAGTCTAAGGCTCTTTTGGCAAAAGCAACCTGTCGCCATAAAATTGAACTGGAGGTTGCCTTTTTCGCCGCATAGGGATCACGGGAAGACTGGCGCGCACGCGGCAAACCCATTATACTATAGGTAACGATTACAACATTCCTGAAGACAGATGGAATGCGGAAAGGAATACAGATGAAAGACTATCAAAAGGAGAGATTTCTCCACCTCCCGACTCCGTTGGAATACCTTCCGACTCTTTCAAAGGATCTTGGTGTTGCGCTTTACATAAAGCGGGATGATCTAACGAATTTAGGCGGTGGCGGAAACAAGCTCCGCAAACTGGAATACTTCCTCT
>CAYOYO010000172.1:0-2954 GCA_964408195.1 uncultured Oscillospiraceae bacterium
CCTTTATGAGTATGAAATCGAGTCTGCGCTGCGAGAGTCCTGGCCTGTTCAGGGCACAGCGATCAAGGCGGAAGAGATCCGGTCTCCGGCAGGGCATACGGTTATCACTTTTGATGCGGCGGACAGAATCTTGCAGCACTTGCCGCAGAATGCCCACCTCATCGATGTAAGAACCTTGGAAGAATATGAAGGCGGCCATGTGAGCGGTGCCCAAAATATTCCCTTGGATGAAATCGAAATGGGAATCCCCACCGCCGTGCCGGAAACGACAGACGTTATCATCGTTTATTGCCGCAGCGGAAACCGTTCAGCGCAGGCTGGTAAAATTCTGGAAGAAATGGGGTATATGGTAATCCTGGATGCCGGTGGCATTCAGGACTATCAGGGGGACCAGGTCAGGGCATCGGGGAACTGACTCACAATGGTGCACCCACAACTACCTGGCCCAGGTCGTTGACACCGATTACTTTTTCTCCCTTTTCCCGCAGAGCTTTGATATAAAGCAGGGTTTCCCTTTCAAATTTCTCGCCGGGGCAAACCAACGGGATGCCGGGAGGATAGGGGATTACACTGGAGGCGCAAATCAAGCCTTCCGCGGACAGGAGGGGGACACGCATGATTTGCCTTGGAATCTCATAAATCGGAGCCCGTTGAAAAGCCATCACATCGTTGTCGTCCATTTCGGTTTCGCCGGAAACCGCTTCATCTTTGCTGACACTTTTGTCGGTGTCTTTGTTGGTCCATTTATTGATAGCCTTGAGGCCATCTTTGCTGACGCCCTTGCCGACACCTTTGTGAATGTCCTTGCTGATGTCTTGTAAAGCGGCTAAGAGCTGTTCCATGTGGCTTCTGGAATTGCCGATTCCCGTCATGCACATGACCAGATCTCCGGTGTATAGTTCTATGAATATGTTATGTTGGATCAAACGCTTTTCCAGATCGCTCCCGGAGATGCCAAGCTTTCTGAAACTGAGATTGATCTTTGTCCAATCCATTCCGGGCAGTCTTTCCATGACTTCCAACCCATGGATTTGCGCTGCTTCCTCGTAGAAGCAATTTAGGTTGTCTGTCCATTCCTCCATCAGTTCGGGGCCGTGAGCGGCCAGAATCGCCGCATTGATATCCAGGGAAGCCATCAGGAGATAGGACGGACTTGTGCTTTCCATACACTGAAGCTTGTCTTCTATTGTATATGGGGAAATCCTATCAGAGTTGATGTTCAGTATGGCGCTCTGGGTGAAGGATGCCAGGGTTTTGTGGGTGCTGTTTATGATAATGTCTGCCCCCGACTCCTCTGCGGATTTGGGCAGACCCGGAATTCCGAATTTGCTGAAGAGTTTCAGGTGGGCTCCGTGAGCCTGATCCACAATAAGGATTTTTCCATAGTGGTGAGCGATTTTCGATATGGCTTTTATATCCGAGCAGATTCCGTAGTAGTTTGGGCTGGGGAGGATTACAGCTTCGGCATCGGGGTTGGATTTCAGCAAGCCCTCGATTTCCTCGGGCATAATCGCCCCGGAAATTCCAAATGCGGGAAGGAACTCAGGATAGGCGTAGAGAGGCTGCACATCTGCCAGGGTGAGAGCATTAAAGACGGACTTGTGGCAGTTTCTCGCCATAATCAACTTTTTTCCTTTTGGCACGGCGGCCAATATGGCAGCAATGATGCCGCAGCTGGTTCCGTTAATGAGCAGATAGGTTTGTTTTGTATCGTAAAGATTCCGATAGGCATCCTGTGCTTGTTTCAGGATGCCCTCCGCCTGAAACAAATTGTCGGCCCCGGGGATCTCCGTGATGTCGCAATCCATAAAGCCGGCGAGGAATTCTTCGTAGCCGAACCTCCTATAAATCGCCGATCCCTTGTGGCCTGGCATGTGAAAAGACACGGGACCTTGTTCTGCATGGCGAATCAGAAAATCAAAAATGGGTGTTTTTGTCTTCATAACGGACTCTTTGAACCTCCTGTTGCAGCGGCTTTCTTTCCTTTCACTATACTATACGGGAGTCCATTTCACCAGAGACTATTTCATCCGCAGTGATGAGAGGGGGACCTTGATGCAGGAATACAGCGGGGATGGATCCTGCCATATTTCTGTTGTATTGGGCTGGTGGTGGTTATAGAATGGGATGAGAAGCAGTTTTATGGGGGGTGGAGGTTGCCATGTGGATTAACATTATAGTGGGAGCATTCTTTATTGTGCTGGGGCTGGCGGTCCATGCAGGGAAATGGTACTTCCTGATTTCCGGTTACAACACGATGCGAAAAGAAAAAAGAGCTAACGTAGATATACGAAAGATTGCCAGGCTCATCGGAATCTTCGGCTATGCCAACGGGGGCATTTTCATCCTAATGGGAGTGCTTCAGGCTGCAGGGCTTAATCCCAGCATGCTGCCGGCTACTATATTTCTCATCGTGTCTTCATTGGTCCTGGCGTTCATGTCTCAAAGATACGATTATAATCTCTTCGATGAGCGGGGGAAAATGCGTAGAGGGGCCGGGAAAAAACTCCTGGTTCCTGTTGTCATCCTCCTGGTGACAGCAGTCTTTGTGGGGGTCCTGATGTTTTTTTCGCTTCAGGAAACAGAGGTCTCTTTTCTTCCGGAAGGCCTGGAGATTCATGGGATGTATGGGGATGTGTACGCTTGGGAAGACATGCAAAATGTTCAGCTAATGGATAACCTGCCCAGGATAGGCGCCCGCACCAACGGATCAGCCATTGGATCGAAACTGAAAGGGCACTTCAGAACCGAGGAGTTCGGCGCCGTAAAACTATTTGTGGACGCCGATGCGCCGCCGTTCATTTATTTTGAGGCGGGGGAAAAAAAGGTAATTTTTAACGATACAGACCCGATTGCCACAAAGACAACTTACGAGAAAATCAAAGCCGAAATGGCGAAACAACCTCTCACCTGATCCGCACCGGCCCCGTGGTTGGTGTCCCCCCGGCAGGTAT
>CAYOYO010000173.1:0-2845 GCA_964408195.1 uncultured Oscillospiraceae bacterium
CCTGGGACTCGATGGACAGGGGCACGTGAACCGCCATCTGGTCGCCGTCAAAGTCGGCGTTGAAGGCGGTGCAGACCATAGGATGCAGCCGGATGGCCTTGCCCTCCATGAGGACCGGTTCAAAGGCCTGGATTCCCAGTCTGTGCAGTGTAGGCGCCCGGTTCAGGAGAACAGGATGCTCCTTTATCACTTCATCCAGCACATCCCAGACTTCCGGCCGGACCTTTTCCACCATTCTCTTTGCACTTTTAATGTTATGGGCATAGCCATCCTGTACAAGCATCTTCATAATGAAGGGCTTGAAGAGCTCGAGAGCCATTTTCTTAGGAAGTCCGCACTGATAGAACTTAAGCTCGGGCCCGACAACGATTACCGAACGTCCCGAGTAGTCTACACGTTTCCCCAGAAGGTTCTGGCGAAATCTTCCCTGCTTGCCCTTCAGCATATCGGAAAGGGACTTGAGAGGCCGGGATCCGGGTCCTGTAACGGGTCTTCCCCTACGGCCGTTATCAATCAGGGCGTCCACCGCTTCCTGAAGCATGCGCTTTTCATTTCTCACGATAATATCCGGAGCGCTGAGATCCAACAACCTCTTGAGGCGGTTGTTCCGGTTGATGACCCTTCTGTAAAGGTCATTCAGGTCGGAGGTGGCAAACCGTCCGCCGTCCAACTGCACCATAGGCCGAAGATCCGGCGGAATAACGGGAATGACCTCCAGCACCATCCATTCCGGTTTGTTTCCGGATATCCGAAGGGCTTCGATGACCTCCAGCCGCCTTACAATACGAATCCTCTTCTGCCCTGAGCTGTCTTTCAGGTCATCTCTGAGTTCTTTGGAAAGAGCATCCAAATCGATTTTGGCCAGCAATTCCCGAATGGCCTCCGCTCCCATTGCAGCTCGGAAGGAGTTTCCGAAGTCTTCTTTTGCCTGGCGATACTGCTGTTCCGTGAGGATTTCTTTATAGGCCATGCCCGTATCCCCCGGTTCCAGCACGATATAGGCGGCAAAATAGAGCACCTTCTCCAGATTTCTTGGAGAGATGTTCAGCACGAGACCCATTCTGCTGGGTATTCCTTTGAAATACCAGATATGGGATACAGGGGCGGCCAGCTCGATATGACCCATCCGCTCTCTTCTCACCTTTGCTTTTGTAACTTCCACACCGCAGCGATCGCAGACGATGCCCTTGAAGCGTATTCTCTTATATTTTCCGCAGTGGCACTCCCAGTCTTTGGTGGGCCCGAAGATCTTCTCGCAGAAAAGTCCTTCTTTTTCCGGTTTCAATGTCCTGTAGTTGATCGTTTCCGGCTTTTTGACTTCGCCCCGGGACCAGCTCCTGATCTTCTCCGTGGATGCCAGGCTGATACGAAGCGCTTCAAAATTGTTCAGTTCCTGCATATCTTACCCTCCTACAAGATTTCCTCATCAGTATCGAAATCTTCCTGAAGATCCAAATCTTCACTGTCATCCGACAAATCATCATCCCCGGTCTCTTCGCTGAAACCGCTATCCTCCTCAAAGAACTCTTCTTCAATGGCGATGTTCTCGATATCACTGAATGCATCCGTAACGGAAAAATCCTCATACTCGGTGGATTCTTTGATGTCGATTACTTCGTTGGCCTCTGTGAGGACCTTTACATCCAACGCGAGGCTCTGCATTTCCTTAATCAGCACTTTGAAGGACTCGGGTATGCCCGGTTCCGGAATGTTTTCGCCTTTTACGATGGCTTCATAGGTCTTAACACGGCCTACAACGTCATCGGATTTTACCGTCAATATTTCCTGGAGAGTGTAAGCTGCACCATAGGCCTCCAGTGCCCAGACTTCCATTTCACCGAAACGCTGTCCTCCGAACTGGGCTTTTCCGCCCAAGGGCTGCTGGGTCACCAAGGAATAAGGCCCCGTGCTCCTGGCGTGGATCTTATCGTCAACCAAGTGGTGAAGCTTCATCATATACATGTAGCCTACCGTTACAGGATTGTCGAAAGGTTCCCCGGTGCGCCCATCCCGAAGGATCAGCTTTCCGCTCTCCGGGTAGCCGCAATCCCGCAACAGATCGATAATGGCCAGTTCGCTGGCACCATCAAATACGGGAGTGGAGATATACCAGTCCTTATATTTGGCCGCCAGGCCCAGGTGGGTCTCCAGCACCTGTCCGATATTCATACGAGAGGGCACGCCCAAAGGATTCAACATGACCTGCAAGGGAGTTCCATCCTCTATGAAAGGCATATCCTCTTCGGGAAGAATCCTTGAAATGACCCCCTTGTTTCCGTGGCGGCCTGCCATCTTGTCCCCTACGCTGATCTTGCGCTTTGTTGCAACATAGCACCGAACCAACTTATTGACGCCGGGGGGCAGTTCATCGCCCTTCTCCCTTGAGAAGACTTTCACGTCCACAACGATACCCGTCTCCCCGTGGGGAACCCGCAGGGAAGTGTCCCGGACCTCTCTGGCCTTTTCACCGAAGATGGCCCGGAGCAGCCTCTCTTCAGCCGTAAGCTCCGTCTCTCCCTTAGGAGTGACTTTTCCCACCAAGATATCGGAAGAGCTCACTTCCGCACCGATGCGGATAATTCCTTCCTCATCCAGGTCCTTGAGCACATCCTCTCCCACATTGGGAATATCTTTGGTAATCTCCTCGGGGCCCAGCTTTGTGTCTCTTGCCTCGGATTCATACTCCTCAATATGAAGAGAGGTGAGGGCATCCTCCATAATCAGCCTTTCATTGAGGATGATCGCATCTTCGTAATTGTAGCCTTCCCAGGTCATAAAGCCGATGAGGATGTTTTTTCCCAGAGCGATTTCGCCCATGTCCGTAGATGGACCGTCTGCAATGACT
>CAYOYO010000174.1:0-2826 GCA_964408195.1 uncultured Oscillospiraceae bacterium
CTTGCATGTGTTAGGCACGCCGCCAGCGTTCATCCTGAGCCAGGATCAAACTCTTTGTAAAGTTGTATCTCAAGATCTGAAGATCTTAAAACCTTGCTCAGAAAAACGTCTTGCGTTTCTCGTTATCTTTTTTTTTCTGGTTTCAAAGAATTGTACGTCGACCCGTTCAATTTGCATTGAACGTTTCTTACCGATCATTTGCATGATCTTTGTACATAGTCTTATTGACTAAATTTCTGCACTATGAAGTTTCCAAGGTTCTGCGGAGGTCTCTCCCCTCCCGGCCGGCTTTCCGGCACCCCTTCAAGCGGGCTTGCCCATCTTGAGTGGCTTAATTAGTTTATCGCTTTCGCTCGTCTTTGTCAACTGCTTTTTTTCTTTTTTCAAAGCTTTTCTTCTCTGCCTGGGGCCCTCTTTCCGGTCCCGTCCTGAGCGACAGCTTTATCAGAATAGCACCCTATTTTTAAACTGTCAACACCTTTTTTCGCTTTTTTAAACAAAATGAGCAAAATGCTCTTTCACCCCTAATGGAATGCCAAATCCCGCCACTGCAGGCACAACGTTACCACCAGTCTTTTATTTTAATGGAAGCATTTGGGACGCATCTGTTCGGAAAAGTTGGAGTATTCTGTATTGACGATAGAAAGCTGCGGTTGTATAATTTATACAGCGTTTGGATACGCTGCACAAAATCATTTCTTTATATTTCTTATACTTCTTTAAGGAGGAACAAAATGGGTAGAAAAATTCCTTTGTGGCAAGTACTCATCGTTATGGTCATCATGCTGCTCCTGTTGTACTATGAAATCATGGTCAGCAACAGCGGCGAGGCCCACATGGCTCTGCTTGTCTCCGCAATCGTGGCTGCACTCGTAGCCGTAGCCAACGGCTGGAAGTGGAAGGTCCTGGAGCAGGGCATTCTGGCAGCCATCAACCGTTCAATGCAGGCCATCCTCATCCTCATGGTGGTGGGCTCCATGATCGGTGCTTGGATTGCCGGAGGCGTCGTACCTGCTATGATTTACTACGGCCTTATGCTCCTGAGCCCCGGCGTTTTCCTGTTTGCCGGATGTATCCTTTGCTGTATCGTATCTCTGGCCACAGGAAGCTCCTGGACCACCGCCGGCACAATCGGTGTTGCCTTGATCGGTGTGGGAATGGGCCTCGGCATCAACCCGGCCATGACCGCCGGTGCCATCATTTCCGGTGCGTATTTCGGAGACAAAATGTCCCCCTTGTCCGACACCACCAACATGGCTCCTGCCGTTGCCGGATCCACTCTGTTCGATCACATCAGACACATGATCTGGACCACAACACCGTCCCTCATCATCGCACTTATCGGCTTCATTATATTAGGTATGGGACATAGCGGCACATCCGTGGACATGAGCGGTGTAACGGCTCTCATGGATGGCATGAAAGCCGAATTCTGGATTTCACCCCTTCTTCTCATACCGCCCGTGTTTGTTATCGTCATGGTAGCCCTGAAGGCTCCTGCACTTCCCGCTCTCATCGGTGGTATTGCATTGGGCGTCGTCTTCATGGGCGTACAGGGTGTATCTCCCGTGGACTTCGGTGGTGTCCTCAACTATGGATATGAATCCAGTAGTGAAATCCCGGAAGTCTATGACCTCCTCACCAGAGGCGGCATGCAGGGTATGATGTGGACCATCTCCCTGGTTATGTGCGCCATGACCTTCGGAGGTATCATGGATGCCTCCGAGCAGCTGAAATCCCTGTCCAACCTATTGTTGAAGGCTGCAAAGGGCACCGGTTCACTGGTTACGGTCACCATTTGTTCCTGCATCTTCTACAATATCGTAGCCTGCGATCAGTATCTTGCGATCCTCCTCCCCGGCAGAATGTACAAGGAGGCCTTTGAGGACAGAAAGCTGAAGAACAAGAACCTTTCCAGATGCCTTGAGGATGCCGGAACCATGACATCCAGCCTCGTTCCCTGGAACAGCTGCGGCGCTACCATGAGCACATTCCTTGGCGTCCCAACATTGAGCTACATCCCCTATGCTTTCCTCAACCTCTGCAATCCTCTCATCTCCATCTTCTATGGATTTACCGGTATTTCCATGGAGAAGATGACCGATCAGGAATATGAAAAGATGCTTGAAGAAAGAAAGCTGGAGAAAGAACTTGCTTTGAAAGCCATGGAGGCATAACCCTGGTAGCGGACAATCTGCCTACGGTTACTTAATAAAAAGAGCGGTGATTAACCGCTCTTTTTTCATCGCGATACCGTTATGACGAGAAATTCTATAAACGGACTTCCTTATCGATTGAAAAGAGATAAAGATACATTTCATCCACGTTGAGACCCCGGATCTGTTCCAAGGCTTCCTTATAGAGGGAAAGTTGGGGCCGGTACCGTTCCGTAAGAACATTCACGCCCTCCTGGGCATCCGTTACATAGTCGGATTTGAAGTCCACCAATATGCACTTCTCCCCTTCCATGAAGTAACAGTCAATGATGCCTTGTACAAGTATTTCCTCTCCGTCTTTCTCTTTTAAAAGGTTAAAAGCTTCTTCCCGGAAGACTTTTTCCGCTCTTGTAAGTCTTCTTCCCAAAGGAGATTGAAAAAATCCAACAATTTTCATCAGGTCCACAGAACGGACCTGTTCTTCCGTCAGGATATCCATATCGATCAAGCGCTCTGTGAAAGCGGTAATCCCGGCATAAGTCATATGGGCGTCTGCTTTCAAAGGGATCCTCTCCATGATTGAATGGTATACAAGACCTCTTTCAGCCCCTTTTGAACCGGAGGCAGGGTCTGAGGCTGCCCGAAGGTTCCAGCCCTCCGGTTTGATCCC
>CAYOYO010000175.1:0-2793 GCA_964408195.1 uncultured Oscillospiraceae bacterium
GCTGTGTCAAAAGTAGAAATCGTTACAAAGACCAAGGAGGAAAAGACCGGAACGCGCATGGTGATAGAAGGGGGGAACATCCTTCTGAAAGATTCCGTAGGTTGCCCCGAGGGTACTACCGTAATCGTCACCGATCTTTTCTACAATACGCCTGCCAGACTGAAGTTTATGAAAACAGACGGTGCCGAGGGTTCTCTCATCATCGATTTTGTGTCCAAGATGGCTCTTGCCTATCCCCATATCCGGTTTCGGGTAATAAACAACGGGGTGGCTCTCTTTGCCACCAGAGGAAACGGCGACATTTATAACAATATCCTTACGATTTACAGCAAACAGATCGGCAGCAGACTTATTGAAGTCAATGAAATGGAAGGGGATTACCATCTCCGGGCTTTCCTGTCACCTCCGGATATCAGCAGACCCACCAGGAAGGGCCAGGTTTATTTCGTTAATGGCAGAAGCGTCAGTAATAAGGTTTTAGAGGCAGCGGTTGCGGTAGCTTACCGGGAACGGATTCCCGATGGAAGAAATCCTCTGGTCTATCTTTTCCTGCATGTTCCGCCTCATCGAGTAGATGTAAATATACATCCCAATAAAAAAGAAGTCCGTTTTGATGATAATGACTATATATCCCAGTTCATCATCAACGGATTTCGAAGAGGGCTCCGTTCAACCGAAGGGTTAGCTACTCTGAACTTAAAAGAGTTACCAAAAGAGTTACAGACAAATAAGCCTGAAATCAAAGACGAGCCTCAAAGCTTAGTCAAAGATTCACAAGTAGACATAAAATCGTTATTGTATACTTTGAGAGGAGAAATAGATCTATCACAGCAGGAGAGCGAAAAAAAACCGGAACCCCAAGTGATGGAGAATCCTGCAGACTACTCGCAAATAGTAGGTGGAGGAAAAACCTTGTACTTTGAAGACCTAAAGCCTTTGGGTTCTATTTTCGGAACCTATATATTGGCTGCGGATGATGCACATTTCTATATGATTGACCAACACGCCGCCCATGAACGGGTATTCTACGAAAAACTTCTCACAGAATTTGAGAAAGCAGAAAAGAACACTCAACTATTGATCGCGCCGCAGCTTATGGAAACAACTCCGGCAGCCGCCTCGATTTCCGATCTTTGGATGGAGAATCTCAACCGGATGGGATTTATAATGGAGCCTTTCGGCACCAAATCTTTCCTGGTAAAAGGCATTCCTTCCTTTATGGAACTGGAGGAAGCAAAGAGCTTTCTAGAGGAGTATCTGGACAGCATGGGCAGCGGTGATCCGGTCATGGATGAGAAAAAGCTGGATAAAATCATCACAAGAGCTTGCAAAACCGCTGTAAAAGCCAACGATTTATTGGACATGAGCGAAATACGCTATTTATTAAAAGAACTGTCCCGGGTAAAGGATCCCTTTTCCTGCCCCCACGGCAGGCCTACGCTGTTGATGCTATCCCGACAGGATATTGAGAGAATGTTTAAGAGAGCATAAAATGGAGAGAACTATCGTTGTCCTCGCAGGCCCTACTGCTGTAGGGAAAACAGAATATGCCGTCCAAGTTGCTGCCTGCTTAAACGGAGAGGTCCTGTCGGCGGATTCTATGCAGATCTATAAACACATGGATATCGGCAGCGCCAAACCCGGAAAAGACCAATTGGATGCGGTGGCCCATCATCTGGTGGGAGAGGTGGATCCGTTTCTGGAGTGGTCCGCTGCCCGGTATCAGAAGGAAGCAAAAAGCCGCATCGAGCAGATTTTTTCAAGAGGGAAGCTGCCTGTAATCTCCGGCGGAACAGGGCTCTATATTAACGCCCTGATCTACAACATGGATTTTTCAAAAGCAAAGGGAAACCAGGCAATTCGTGGTGAACTCGAGTCTCTTCTTGCGAGCCGGGGAAAAGAAGCCCTTTACCTGAGGCTGAAGGAAGCGGATCCGGAGGCGGCAGAACGGATACACCCGAACAATATAAAAAAAATAATCAGAGCCATTGAAGTGGCGGAATCAACAGGGCAGGGGATTCCGGCCTTTGAACGGTCCTTCGAGAAGACAGGGGATTATGGCTGCATCATGATCGGCCTAAACCGGAACAGAGAGGTTTTATACCGCCGAATCGAGGCACGGGTGGACCAAATGCTGGAGGCAGGGCTGGTCAGCGAGGTGGAGGGCCTATTGAAGATGGGGCTCACAGAAGATTATAACTCTATGAAGGGCATCGGCTACAAGGAAATCATAGGGTATTTGAAAGGCCGGTACAGTCTGGAGGAATCGATTAAGCAGATGAAGCAAAACTCCAGGAATTACGCAAAACGTCAGATGACTTGGTTTCGTCGCTATGAGGACATGGTCTGGTTCAATCTCACAGATGAAAGGGATTTTAAGGAAAACGCCGGGGAAATCATAGGACATATCCGGGACAGGCTGGGTCCAGGGATCAAAGGTGAGTAAAATGACAGGGAACAAGACAGTTATACTTCATAACCAGAGCGGAAAGCCGGATAATATTCTGCACAAAGAACTGGAAATCAAGGAACTTTGCGAAGAACTGGAAAAGCAGTTGCCACGCTTTATGAGCGGTTTTTTTTCATATCTTCGAGGCAATGTTTTGCCTATGACCAGACTTGCCTATTTGCGTGATATACGCTTTTTCTGCAACTATCTTATTTCCGATACGGATTTGGTGTCCGCAAAGGTTCCCCGGAAAATAAAGGAGACTGAATTTGATAAAATAGAAGGGGTGGATATTAACATGTTCCTGGACTACTGCAGGAGTTACAAGGTGGAAAAGGAGAAAA
>CAYOYO010000176.1:0-2748 GCA_964408195.1 uncultured Oscillospiraceae bacterium
GGTAACATAAAGATAACTGGTAATAAATGGTGGGCAATTAAACTTGCAATCTCCAACAGACCTGCCGGGAGGAAAAAAAGTTTGACAATCCACGGGTCTAAATGTATAATCAATAGGCATTGCACAGGAAGAGCGGTGAAATTCAGCGGCTCTCAAAAAGAAAACAAAGAAGGAAAGAGGAGGTGTAGGGACCATGAAACGCACATATCAGCCAAAGACCAAGCAAAGAAGCAAAGAACACGGTTTTCGCAAGAGGATGAGCACAAAGAACGGTAGAAATGTTCTGAAGAGAAGAAGATTGAGAGGAAGAAAATCGCTCACAGCATAGAGACCGCAAACGTGGTCTTTTTTACTCATATGCTCACTTCTTTCTCTAAAGGAGAAGGTATGCTAAAACCTGAAGTTCTGCGAAACAGGAAGGATTTCTCCTCATTACACAACAAAGGAAAATCTGTAGGAGAAAGATGTTTGGTACTGGTTTACAGGAAGAACGGCCTTTCCTATAACAGGAGGGCCTTTTTGGCGAGTAAAAAGGTAGGAGGAAGTGTCCAGAGAAACCGTGCACGGAGGCTTCTTCGGGAATCCTTTCGGAGCCTGGAAGAGCGTCTGAATCCCGGGTATGATTTTCTCTTTATAGCAAGAAAGAGCATTGTGGAAGTAAAATGCGCGGATGTTCGAAAATCAATGGAAATCGCGCTGTCGAAAGCAAACAGACAGGAAAAAATTATGCAGGAATAGTGGGAATCGGGAAACAATGAAAACAATTATCATACTCCTGATCAGGGGATATCAGAAATTTATTTCTCCGCTTTTCCCCAGGACCTGTCGGTTCTATCCCACCTGCTCCGCCTATTTTATCCAGGCGGTGGAGAAGTACGGTGCCTTAAAGGGTAGCTTTCTGGGAGTAAAAAGAATACTGAAATGCCATCCTTTCCATCCGGGAGGATATGATCCTTTAAAATGAATGACGGAGGATATTGAATGACCACATACGAAAAAGTTATGGCTATCATTGCGGAACCAATGGGTTGGTTGCTGTCTTTTCTTTATGATCTGATTAACAATTACGGAATCGCTCTGATCGTCTTTACGCTGTTGATTCGGGTTTGCCTTTTTCCCCTCTATGCGTCGCAGATAAAAAGCTCTATCAAGATGAAGGAATTTCAACCTAAAATACAGGCTCTTCAAAAGAAGTACGCAAGCGACAAAGAAACCCTGAACCTGAAGATGATGGAACTGTATAAAGAGGAGAAGTTCAATCCCATGAGAGGATGCCTCCCCATGCTGATCCAGATGCCTATCATCCTGGCTCTCTTTGTGCTTCTAAGGAACCCCATGGCCTTTATTGACGATGCCCAGATGCTCATGGGCGTTCACGAGGCTTTCTTCTGGATTCCGGATCTTTCCCAGCCGGATCCCTGGATCCTGCCCATTCTGGCAGGCATTGCGACATTTTTCTCTTTTTCGATGACACAGGCCATGTCGGCTACATCCGATCTGGGCAGCGCAAACGCAATGATGAAGATGATGAAGTATTTTTTCCCTGTTATGATCGTATGGATGGGAAGATCTTTCCCGGCAGGGCTCACCCTGTACTGGTTTGTGGGTACCTTGTTTATGATCGTGCAAACCGCAGGAATGAACAGGTGGAAGGCTAAGCAGGGAGCCGCTTCGAAGGCCGGAGCGTAATACACGGAGGTGTGAAATGGATTTTTCGGAAAAATGGGGCAAGGATGTAGAAGATGCTGTGAGATTGGCCCTTCACGATTTAAAACTGGAAAGAGATCAGGTTGAGGTCATCGTCCTCGAGGAACCGTCGAAAGGTTTCTTTGGGTTGGGATCCAAGCTTGCCAAGGTGAGAGTACAAAAACTGGCGGCTCCGGTAGCAAAGGCAGCTGTGACGGCTGAAAAAGAAATCCCTTCCGAAAAGAGGGAGGGTACGAGCAAGAACAGACCGGAACGACAGAACAAACCCCAAAGGGAGGAAGCGGAAAAAGTCGAAAAGGTCGAGAAGATTGATAAGATCGAGAAGATCGAGAAGATCGAAAACGATGTTGTGAGGGAACCAAGGAGAGAAGGGCAAAGAGAAAAGTCGAGAAAGCCCAGAAATCGGCAGTCGGGCCAAAGGGAAAGAGAAGACGATAGGTATAGCCTGACGATTCGGGAAAAGCCTGCGGATCTGAAAGAAGTTCAGGAAGCAGCCGGGCTGGATTTTCTAAGGGATGTGACCTCCCGTATGGGACTGGATCTGACCGTGAAAGCCTACGCCAATGACAGTTGTCTGTACTTTGAAATCGCAGGACCGGATTCCGGGACGATCATAGGTAAGAGGGGGCAAACTCTGGATTCCATCCAGTATCTCACCAGCCTGGTGGCCAACAAGGATAAGGAGAAGTACCTAAGGGTAATCGTGGATGCGGAGAACTACAGGACGAAAAGAGAACGAACCCTGGAGCAGCTTGCCAACCGGTTGGCCGACAAGGTGCAGAAGAGCGGGAAGAGCGTGAGGCTGGAGCCAATGAATCCCTACGAGAGAAAAGTGATTCATGCAACCCTGCAGAAAAACGGTGCGGTTACCACAAGAAGCGAAGGAGAAGAACCCTACAGGAGGGTTATCATAGAGAGAAAGTAGTCAACGTGCTACAAAAACCGGCCACGGGGACAGTCCCCCTGGCCGGTTTTCCAGTCACGGGGACAGACCCTTTGTCAGGTTTTCCGGCCACGGGGTCTGACCCCTTGTCAGGTTTT
>CAYOYO010000177.1:0-2733 GCA_964408195.1 uncultured Oscillospiraceae bacterium
CTGTCACCTGCCGGTTGCTTTTAAGGCGTGACAGTAACCCCGTCCCCCTGTCACCTTGAGGTGGGATAACAACGCTGCCATTGACATCTTTTAATGGACCAGACAACACCATCCATTGATGTAAAAAGCCGGGTAGAATTTATGCAAGACCTCTAGCCGCATCAAGCTTCGGCTACTTGGATGATTTTAATCCGATAACTCCTCGTATAGCATCACGTTCCCGTTACCATCGATTGCGAATTTTACATCGTAGATCGTCCTGACCATCAGACCCTCCGGAAATAATGGCGAATGATTCTCTTCTGCCCATTTTCCGAGCACAGTCTCCTCTGTTACCCCACATTTCGCCAAGTACTGCCTCGCTGTCATAATGTTTCCGGTATCGCAGTCATAATATACGATTAAAAATGCATTTCCCCCGCCCCCATGAAATATATAGCCCTTCGCTTCAACGACCAGAGCCGCTGCGTTTTTAAAACGGTATACATGGAAATCCATAGACAAGTGTCCCAATAGATCCCCCTCTGCCAAAACGCGGAGATTTCCCTTTTTCAACTCTTCCGCAACGCGGACCATATTTGACTGAAAACCTGCAAGAATTCCGTTGATTCTGTCGGAATCCGGCACAGCTGCAGAAACCTGCGGGGCCTTGATATCCACGGTGATCATTCTCTCATCGCCTGTCCACATTTCTGCGTCCGGATAATCAGGAAGCACTTCCAACACATCATATTTGTTCTGAAAGGAAGATGCGGTTTTTACCTCCAGGGCTGAGGCTCGGTTGTTCTTTTGAGAAATCGGTTGTGAATGTCCAAGCTTCGAATCGTAACGGCTGTACTCGTAGCTTGCAGCCACATCCACAGATACCACCTGCCCATTCTTTACGATAAAGGCCAAATCCCTGTTGCTTTGATCATTGGGATCTTTGTAGATATAGACTTTCGTAGGCTTTGACATGTTGAGAGCTAAATGTGCATCCGGGAGAATATCCGTTGCAATCGAAAGGTCATGAGGGTATCGCACCAGGAGTTCGTCCTCGCTCATAAAGCCCGGTCCTCTTATGGTTCCGGCTATGGCGCCGTCAACGAAATCCACTCCCACATAGCAAACCCGCTCGACTCCTTCCTTCCAACTTTTCTCTCCCCAATACTGCGTCTTTATGACGAAGTTGTTGCGACCGAAATTGTCCGAAAAGGTATACACCTTTGTGTAATCGCTCCCGTAAGTCTGGTCGCTCTCAAAGGTGATTTGTCGCTTGAGGGAATCAAAAATGTCCGGAAAAACAGGATTTGTCTGCCCCAGAGCAAACAGCTGATAGGTGTAATCGTTGGAATGGTTGTCCCAATAGGATATTGCTATGCCATACTCATCGTTAATTTGTTCTTCGATGGAATTCAATGGAGGCAATTCGGCCGGTTCAAACAACATCGCTTCGATGCTCTCCATTTCGGCAGCTGTAAAATAGGGTTCGGGTCCGTCGGTAATGTCGATATCCAAGGCCGCTTGCCACGATTGCCCACCGTCCCGCAACTCCGTGAAAACAACGGCTGCCATCAGCCTGTCGTCTTCCGAGTAATACACATAGGGCACATGAAAATTGTATATACGCAGCTCCCCGTTGCTTGGGGCCTGATAGGTTTGCATGATGTGGCTTTGAAGCCAAGCCTCGTAATTGTCCGAATGGGGGAATTCATTTGAGGCTATTGAAGTTGAGGTGCCATCTATTACATTATAGTTGGTGGCCCATACCTCGCCGCTGGGCCCGTAAGCCGTCTCATAATCTCCCTTGAGGCGCATGGAAACCACTGAATCATCAACCAATACGCAGCTGACATCTACGAAATACCCGTCTTCCCGCGTAGAGTTCTCAATCTTTTCTGCGAACTGATCGACGTTCTTGTTTTCCGATCTTGCTATAACATTGTCCGCCTCGCCGATCAGATAGGGCAGCTCCACGGTGTATTCCCGGCCTTCGTAATATCCGGTGACGGCCCGAAATTCCACATATTTGCTCAAGTTGCCGTGGCTATCGGGGTCTTCACCGTCGCCGCAGGCTGTCATCATTGCCACCAATAAGCACAGACATAGGATGACATAAATTTTAATTCTCATGGGCATGTACCGATTCCTTCATTGCAGATTATCGTCATTCTCATAGGCATGTCTTACGTGGTTGGTTGTTTGCTTGCTTGGGCCTATTTACACTGTTTTTATCGGGATTTTTAAGCTTCCAAGCTGGTAAATAGGTCTATCATGCCATATTGGTAATGATGTGAACCTATTATTTTTGATTTTGTAGGTCTAATTATATCATAATCCGGCTTGCTTAACCCTATTCCTTGCTGTTGGAACCTGGATTTTGAGCTTTAAGAGCCAAATTTAGGTCTAATATTGCTATATTGAATGTGTTGTCAGCCTATTGTCCTGAATCCCCTCCTGCCCTGACTGGAATGCTAACCATTTCAGCAGGGATCAAAGGAAATGGTTAGCCTCCGCCTCCTACCCTCATTGAAGATACACAGCACCAGGTTATAACCACTGACCATGTTTCTCACCATTAGTATTTCATCCGCACAGCCCTTCCTTTCAATTATTGTTGCCTCGGGGGCCTTGGGCCGGGGCAAAAGGCAACAATGTTCCGCCTTTCTTTCAATTATTGTTGCCCCGGGGGCCTTAGTCCGGGGCAAAAGGCAACAATGTTCCGCCTTTCTTTCAATTATTGTTGCCTCGGGG
>CAYOYO010000178.1:0-1067 GCA_964408195.1 uncultured Oscillospiraceae bacterium
GTGCAAGGAAATGTCCTACGGAAGCCATCGAAGGTGCCAAAGGGGTTCCGTACGTCATTCATAAAGAGAAGTGTATTAAGTGCGGTGCTTGCGTCGAAAGCTGTAAATTCGATGCTGTGATGATAGGATAGTGAGGTGATTTCCATGTTTAAAAAACAGACAGTGACAATCGATAAGATGACAGTGCCTATAGATGGAGAAAGAAACCTCCTGGAACTGGTGCGAAAGGCGAAGATAGATTTGCCAACATTTTGCTACCACTCGGATATGAGCGTTTACGGCGCTTGCCGCATGTGCATGGTAGATGTGGAAGGCAGCGGTGTAGTGGCCGCCTGTTCCACACCCCCTGCCGATGGAATGGTAGTGAAAACCAATACAAAACAGCTGCGGGATATGCGGAAGATGATTGTTGAGCTCATGCTTGCCAACCATGACCAGAATTGCACCACATGCCCCAAGAGCGGGGACTGCAAGCTTCAGAAGATAGCCCATCAGATGGGCATTAACAAGGTTCGCTTCCAGCAGGTGAACCAAGATATGGTTCCGGATCTCTCATCGGATGCCATCATCAGAGACCCGGGCAAGTGCGTGCTCTGCGGCGACTGTGTACGGGTCTGCAACGAGATTCAGTCTGTTGGTGTGCTGGATTTTGCAAATCGAGGAGCGGAAGCCAGAGTTGTGGCTTGTTTCGATAAAGGATTAGGAGAGGTTGAGTGCGTCAATTGCGGTCAATGCGTCAAGGTCTGTCCCGTAGGGGCTTTGATTCCAAAGTATCAGATCAATCAGGTCTGGGATGCTCTACATGATGAAGACAAATATGTAGTCGTTCAGATCGCACCCGCGGTCAGAGTTGCTTTGGGCGAGTACTTCGGATACAAGCCCGGGACCACCACAACGGGACAGATTGTCACCGCACTGCGATTAATGGGCTTCGACCAGGTGTTTGATACTGCATTTGCTGCAGATCTCACCGTAATCGAAGAAGGCAACGAATTCCTGGAAAGGGCGGCAAAGGGGGAAAACCTCCCTCAGTTTACCTCTTGTTGCCCCGCCTGGGTAAAGTTTGC
>CAYOYO010000178.1:1167-2678 GCA_964408195.1 uncultured Oscillospiraceae bacterium
GCGGCGGAAAAGCTGGCCAAGGGAAAATCCGTTCAAGCGGGCTTTAACGAAATCAGCACCGCCGGCGTTAAGACACTTCATGTCCGCATGGGGGACAAAGACCTGAGGCTGGCAGTGGTCAGTGGTCTGGCCAGCGCCAGGAGCCTTATCGACAAGATCAGAAAAGGTGAGGAAAACTACGACCTTGTGGAAGTGATGGCTTGCTGCGGCGGCTGTGTCAACGGAGGCGGCCAGCCTGTTACCGAAGAGAGAATGGCCGTGGAAAGTCGGGCAAGGGAACTCTATGACAATGATAAGATGCTACAGTTCCACAGCGCCCATGAAAATCCCTATGTCAGAGAGCTTTACGACGACGGGATGACGCCGGAGAAAGCGCACCACCTGCTACATACAGAATACAGCAATCGAAAGAGAATCAATGCAGAGGAAGTATCCCTGTCGGAGACGGAGGGGGAGAAGAGCCTTAAACTGAATATCTGCTTTGGAACCAGCTGCTTCCTCCGGGGAGCCCAGGATCTTTACACCAGACTCATGGAATACGTCAGGGATGAGGATATGGAAAGCGATACGGAATTCACCGCTTCCTTCTGCACGGAGCGATGCAAGAAAGGGCCTGTTCTCAGGGTCAATGGAAAGACCATTGAACAGTGTACCTTTGAAAAAGCCGTAGAGGAGATAAAGAAAGCGGTTCGCTGAGGAGGCAAAATCCATGGAAGCCGTAAGAGATACAGTAAGAGAAGCGATAGAGGCAAAAAGGCAGGAGAATGTGGTCTATACGCTGACTGCCAACTGCCAGGATTGCTATCGGTGCGTGCGAGTTTGCCCTGTGAAGGCGATACGGGTCAACAATGGCCAGGCATATATCGAAGATGAGCTTTGCATCAAATGCGGAACCTGCGTGAGAGAATGCCCCCAGGGGGCGAAAACCATAAGGTCGGGCATTGAAGATGTGAAAAATCTCTTGTCCGGAGGAAGGAAGGTGGCCGCAAGCGTGGCCCCTTCTTTCCCTGCTTTGTTCAGCGGTTGGCGCAGTTTGCGACTTCCGTCGGCACTTCGTCGCTTGGGCTTTGCCAGCGTTACGGAAACTGCCGAGGGGGCCCGTATGGTAGCGGAAAAAGCCTTTGCAGACTGGGGTAAGGGAAGTATCTGCACAGCCTGCCCGGCTGTGATCAATTATATTGAAAAATACAGAGAGGACTATTTGAGTCGGCTCATGCCTATCGCATCTCCCATGATTGCCCACGGAAAACTCCTGAAGCAAAGGCTGGGTCCGGATTGGGCCGTGGTGTTCATCGGACCCTGTGCTGCAAAAAAACACGAAGCATTGCGGCCGGAGCATGAAGGCATCATCGATGGGGTGCTCACGTTTACGGAGCTGTTGCAATGGATGGAGGAGGAAAGAATTGACCTTGCCACCTGCACGGAAAGCGGTTTTGAGAGTCCCGGGGACCTGAAGTATGCCAGGCTTTTTCCCGTAGAAGGGGGCATGCTCAAGACGGGGAAGGTAGGTT
>CAYOYO010000179.1:0-2661 GCA_964408195.1 uncultured Oscillospiraceae bacterium
GTCGCGGTCGCGGTTTCGGTAGAGGTTTTGCAATTAACCAGACCTCCACCAAAACGCAAAAAGAGCTGCTCGATGGACAAAAAATCATGTTGCAAGACCGACTCGAAGTGATTGATAAGCAATTAGAGAATCTATAGTGGGTATCAGAGGTAAGTAACCGGAGGACGCTCTGGTTATTTCTGTTGTTAAGTGAGGTAATAATTAATTATTCGGCAGATCTGAGAGGTTGACTATGAAAAAAATAGGTGGCTCCATGGAGTTACTATTCTAGAGAGAAGGCAAATTAGATGATTGTTAAGGTACTATCAGAAAACACATCGGCTTCACCGGAATTTGGAAATGAACACGGTCTCAGTCTTTATATAGAAACCGAAAATCACAAACATTTATTTGACACAGGTGCAAGTAGCCTTTTTTCAGAAAATGCCAAGAAGCCTGGAAACGAGGTGATGAAAGCATGGCAAGGCCAATGAAATGGAGAAAGGTATGTTGCTTACCTGAAAACAGCAAGTTCGGGCCCCTTGATTCCCGAAGAGCAAAGAATGATGTGATTATGACAGTTGACGAGTATGAAACGATTCGATTAATCGATTTGGAAGGCTTTACGCAACAAGAATGCGCTGACCAGATGAATATCGCTCGAACCACTGTTCAAGGCATATATGCCGGAGCCAGAAGAAAACTCGCCGAGTCGTTGGTGAACGGTAAGGTGTTGTTCATCGAAGGGGGCGAATATCGGCTTTGTGATTTAATGGGAAGCGGATGTGGTCGTGGATGCCGTTGGCACGGACAGGATAGGCTTCTTATTGATAATGAGGACTAATGAAATTATTTTATACAGAACAATTTGAATAAAAGAGAAAAATGGAGGCTTTTTATGAAGATAGCAATGCCTGTAAATGAAAAAGATATGAAAACAGAAATTTGTATATCCTTTGGCCGTGCTCCCTATTTCCTTTTTTACAATACAGAGACAAAAGAAGGTACATTTGTCGACAACAGTGCTGCGGCCAGTGCAGGTGGTGCAGGAATAAAGGCTGCACAAATTATCGTAGATAATGAGGCGGATGTTTTGCTTACTCCACGTTGTGGAGAGAATGCAGCCAATGTGCTAAAATCTGCTGACATCAATCTTTACAAAACCGAGGGTACCTCAGTGAATGAAAATATGGATGCTTTCATTTCCGGAAAACTCTCTTTGCTGGATGAAATCCATGAAGGATTTCATGGTCACGGAGGCAATTGATATGAGGATAGCTGTGCTAAGCGGCAAGGGCGGCACAGGGAAAACGCTTGTATCGGTTAATTTAGCAGCAGTTGCGGGATCATCAACATATATCGACTGTGATGTGGAAGAACCCAATGGCCATCTATTTTTTAAACCGAAAGCTGTCCAGGTTGAAGAAATATCAGTTGGAATTCCAGCGGTAGATAACGCATTATGCAATGGATGTCGAAAATGTGTTGACTTCTGTAAGTTCAATGCGCTTGCCTATATAAAAGACAGACTACTCATCTTTGAAGAAGTCTGCCACTCTTGCGGTGGTTGTATGATGTTATGCCCGGTTGAGGCGCTGAAAGAGACGGAGAAGGTCATAGGGACTGTACAAAAGGGAACATCCGATCAAGTACATGTACACACCGGGATACTGCACACCGGAGAAGTCTCAGGTGTTCCGATTATAAAGAGACTCGTGGGAGAAGGCAAACGGGAATCGAAGGATTTAACCCTTATAGATTGCCCTCCCGGAAGCGCTTGTATCGTCATGGAAAGCATCAAAGACGCTGATTTTTGTATATTGGTGGCGGAACCCACATTGTTTGGCTCTCACAACCTTAATATGGTACATGAACTGGTTGCGTTATTTCAAAAGCCATTTGGAGTGATTCTAAACAAGTGCATGGAAGGAGAAAATCCATCGGAAAAATATTGCATGGAAAAAGGTATTCGAATTTTAGGTCGAATTCCATACGATGAGGAGCTCGGAAAACTAAATTCCAATGGTGAAATAGCAGTCAGAAAAAGCGAGAAATACAATGCGGTGTTCTCTTCTCTGTTGAACACGGTGAGAGAGGAGGTGCAGCATGAAACAGCTTCTGATTCTTAGCGGAAAAGGCGGCACCGGGAAAACCACCATAGCCAGCGCTTTCATTAAGCTTTCAAATGCCAAGGTGTATGCGGATTGTGATGTAGATGCCCCTAACTTGCACCTTATCACAACACAAAACACAGAGCCGGAGAAATCAGATTATTATGGTTTGCCAATAGCGGAAATCGATCCACAAATATGCATTAAATGTGATCAGTGTAGGAGAAATTGCAGATTTGATGCGATCAAAGCAGATCGGATATATAAGGTGGATCCTTATGCCTGTGAGGGTTGTGGAGTTTGTCAGGTCCTATGCCCTACGGATGCCATAGTATTAAAACCGGCAGTGGCAGGAGAAATAAGGCTTTATGCAAGTGAGCAAGAAGTGTTTTCAACTGCACAACTTAAAATGGGCAGTGGTACCTCCGGAAAACTGGTAACAGAGGTAAAGAATCAGATGAAATCAGCAGCTGTTGACGCCAAGTATGCAATTATTGACGGTTCGCCCGGGATAGGCTGTCCGGTTATCGCGTCTCTCAGTGGTGTAGATCTAGCTCTGATTGTGGCAGAA
>CAYOYO010000180.1:0-2619 GCA_964408195.1 uncultured Oscillospiraceae bacterium
TTTACAGCAATAGTAACAGAATGCCCATGAAAATTCAAACACTAACCTCGCCAACACTTTCCATGGCCAAACAAGCCATGGGCGCCGGTATGACATGGGCTTATCAAAAAAACGTATGTTGCTATTTGTGTATAAATATAGCCTTTAAGTCTCTTATTATTACAGGAAAAAGGGCGGAATCTATCTAATTTCAAAGAAAATCGAATCTGTGTATAAGAAAAGACGATATTTCTATACACAAATCCGATTTTCTGTAATTCTAGCTAAATATGCTTGCGAATAGCTCAAGTAAGTTACATTTATTGTCAATTCCTATGCCAAATCAAGATCTTCTCGAATTTTAGATAGTGGATTGACTTAGACAAACAAACCAGGGTCTGCCAAAGGGACAGTCCCTCTGGCAGGTTATAAAAGCGCCCAGTGAAACACGGGGATGGTTCATAAGCTTCTGCTGAAGCTCACCGTTTCCTCCGCTGCCTTATGCGGGTAGAATTCGTGGAAAATCCTGTAGTAATAAAGCTCCTCTTTGGATTTCAGCTGACGGCCGGCCATGGTTTTTCTATGTCGGGCAAACTCCTCATCCGAAATCGCTTCCTCCGCCACGTGCCTCATCAAATCGAAGGACCCGGCACCGATACTGAATTTCTTCTTTTTTCTTTCTGCTATTTGTCCGGGTAACAGGTGACGACAAGCCTCTCTCAGTACCCACTTTTCCTCTCCGTAAGGTCCATACATCATGGAATCAGGGATTCGGAGGGCAAACTGTACGAAATCCAGATCTAAAAATGGAACTCTTGCTTCCATGCCAAACGCCGCAGCCATACGATCTCCCCTCTGCAATCCGGTGCCGTGCAGCGTCTCCAGCAAATGAGAGGTTTCAACCTCCCGTTCCTCTTCGGTCAATGACTTCATATAGGAATAACCGCAGAAAAGTTCGTCTGCTCCTTCGCCGGAAAACACGACTTTATTGGGTTCCGCCGCCATCCTGGCAAGAAAATAGTTGGGCACAGAACTTCGCACCAGTGCCGCATCGTAAGATTCCAAATGGTAGATGACCGTCGGCAATACCTCAAGCATCTCTTCCAAGGTGTATACATATTCACGATGCTTGGTTCCCAGAAATCCGGCACAAATACGGGCATGGAGGAGGTCCTCGCTTCCATTCATTCCCACCGCAAAGGAATCCACTCCCGGCCACTCTTGTGCAGTGAATGCCGCTATAATACTGCTATCCAGCCCCCCGCTGAGATAGACACCCAAGGGGCGACTGTGGTCGATCCTCTTTTGAACAGCATTTTTAAGTAGGTTCTGTATTCCCGACTTGGCATCCGCAAGAGTTAATATGGGCTCCTCCGCAAGCGGATCAGCTTTCGTATTTTCTTTGATACTTTCTTGCCCTAAAAAACTGTGAAACCGAACAAAATGATCCTCTGCCTTGACACGATCTCCCATCTGATAATAGCTACCGATGGGGAATTCCTGAAAATCCGAAGCTATTTCGGACAGTGCTTTGAACTCCGAAGCTACACAGACCTTCTCTTCGTCCTGGCTGATGTAGAGGGGTTTGACACCCAAAGGATCCCGTGCAATAAATATGCGGTTCACCCCTCCCCCTTTCACATCTGTGCCTGCGCCCGGGCCCTCATTAACTTGGTAATCTGTGGGATACACTACAAAGGCATAGGAGCCTTCAATGCTATGTACGCATTCCTCCCCTAGCTCTTCATATAGATGGAGTACCGCTTCTCCATCCTGGTCAGAGGAAAAATGATGTTTGCACTTCAATCTTTTTCGGATTTCTGATGTATTCCAAAGCCGCCCGCTGAAAAGAATTCGCATGGAATCGTCTTCATTGGAAATGGGCTTTATCTGCTTTCGATGACGGATATTTTCAATCATCCGGTTTAACTCTCTGTTTTTCTTACTGGTATGACCCTTATCACTGACCGGCAGATTAACACCGATTCGAGATGTTTCTTTCTTCAATGGATAGATTTGTGCTATTCCTCCCATAAAATGTACCTCCTTCAATTCATCAGGGGACATCGCCGGGTGCTTTCGCAATTCCTTTTTTCATATTTGACCTATCAATATGACAGACTACTCTTTGAAACTGACAAGACCCGACAACCTCTCCTTCTCCGCTAACTTACGTATGTCTTTTTTGTTCCATGCATCCATCCCCCCTTCGATACACCGGGTCTCCAGATGGCCGGCTGCAAAAGGATTGCCTTTTAGGTGAGGAGCATCCAAAATTCCAATTCGAATTGCTTCCGCCAAAACCATAGGATCCGTAAGCGGATCCTGTTCCTGATCCCTGTCCATACGACGTCCCAACTCTGAAATGGCCTCCAGCAGAACGGAAGCCTCTTCCAGCAACCTGTCTCTTCTCCCCATCACACCCGGATCAGTCAGAGAATCCACGTTGCCTGCAAAGCAGTTTTGAAGGACCCCCTGAACGATTTCACAGCTCTCGATTACATCTGCCGCTTCTGCCGCATGATCCCCCTCACAAAACCCAACCACATGAATGATATGGGGCTTGATCTGCAGTGCATGCACCGTGGATGCAGCCAGTTGACCCTTTGCCACATTTTCCCTGGGAGAAAGGTGAAGCAG
>CAYOYO010000181.1:0-2613 GCA_964408195.1 uncultured Oscillospiraceae bacterium
ATCTCGAAATGTATTGGATACCATCGCACAACAAGACCCGGATGTTGTTGCCCTGCAGGAGACGAAGCTACCAAGCGACGGTCCTGCTAAAAAGCATTTAGAGCTTTTGAGGGACAGGTTTCCGGGTCATGAAATTGTTTGGAACAGTTCGGTGGAGCCGGCCCGCAAGGGTTATGCCGGCACCATGTTTATCTATAGAAGCGGGTTAAAGCCGGTCGTTACATATCCGGAAATCGGTGCTCCGAGTACTATGGATGCCGAGGGGAGGATCATCACATTAGAGTTTGACACCTTTTATTTAACACAGGTTTATACACCCAATGCGGGAGACGGCCTGAACCGTTTGGAAGATCGTCAGGTTTGGGATATAAAATATGCAGACTACCTGGAAAGCTTGGACAAAGATAAGTATGTCATTGCAACAGGCGATTTCAATGTGGCACATAAAGAAATCGATTTGGCACACCCTGAGAACAATCGGCGGTCAGCCGGCTTTACAGATGAGGAACGCCAAGGTTTCACCAGTCTTTTGGCAAAAGGGTTTACGGATACCTTCCGCTATATTAATGGAGATGTAGAAGGGATTTATTCCTGGTGGGCACAGCGTGTTAAAACCAGTAAAATCAATAATTCCGGTTGGAGAATCGACTATTGGCTGGTGAGTGACCGGATTGCAGATAAGGTAGTCAAATCTGAAATGATTGATTCCGGGCCAAGACAAGACCACGCCCCCTTGCTGCTTGAATTAGAGTTATAGCCCACCTTGAAATACCGGTGAAACGTCTCCGCTTTGCCATTCTCTCTGAACACTCTTTTGGCTTTCGCAGGCATGGCAGGCAGGGACTGACACTCTCGTGAAGATGGTTTGACTTTAAAATCGATAGCATTTATTGAATCTCCTGATTATCCGTGATATAATCGTTTCATGTCAGATAGATTTATTCTATTGTCCAACGTTATTGCATTCATCGTAATTAATTTAAATCAGTTGCAGCTTTGAATTTCCAGTGCTTCATGCAATCAAAGCCCCTTTAACGCCATATAGTAACCCTTTATATGGAAATAATGGGCGAAAAAGGGTATTGTTGCCGAATGGGTATGGGAGGCCTGCAGATGGAAACATATAGGGAAAAAAGCAAGTATAAATTCGCCGTATTGGGAGCCGGGCATGGAGGAACCGCCATGGCAGGCCATCTTTCTTTGGCAGGAGTGGATGTAAGCCTTTATAACAGAGGAGAAAACAGAATCCGATCGATCAAAGAAGGCGGAGGCATCGAAATCCTGTCTGATAATGACAACATCCCCAGAGGATTTGCCCGGCTGGAAACGGTCACACCCCACATCGGTGAGGCGATTTCCGGAAGAGATGTAATTATGGTGGTGCTTCCCGCAACGGGGCACGGCTACATTGCGGAGCAACTGGCACCTTATCTTGTTGACGACCAGATTATCGTGCTGAACCCGGGGCGGACAGGGGGAGCTCTTGAGGTCCTGAACACTCTACGAGAAAAGGGGTGTAAGGCTGATGTAGTCGTCAGTGAAGCTCAAACCCTCCTTTACGCCAGCCGGTCCATGAATCCTGCCCAAACTCAGATCTTTCGCATCAAAAACAGCGTTCCCGTAGCGGCCATACCGGCTCACAGGACTCCTGAGGTGGTTAAAATACTCCGCACCGCATTGCCCCAGTTCATACCTGGAGACAATGTAATGAAGACCAGCCTGGATAATATCGGATCGATCTTTCATCCGGCAGTGACGGTGTTGAATGCCGGTAGAATCGAGAGCACAAATGGTGATTTTGAATACTACACGGAGGGGATTACCGCATCCGTATCTCTGATCTTGGAGAAGATGGACAAAGAAAGAGTTGCTGTGGCCGAGGCTCTGGGATTCAGGGCGATGACGGCCAGAGAATGGCTGTATATCGCTTATGACGCAGCCGGGCGGACCCTGATTGAAGCCATGCGCAACAACCGGGGCTATGATGGAATCATGGCTCCAAAGACCGTGCTTCACAGATATATAACGGAGGACATACCTATGAGCCTGGTTCCCATTGCATCTCTTGGCAGATACTGCAGCGTCCCCACTCCTACTATCGACTCCATCATCCTTTTGGGGTCCATTCTCCACGAAAGGGATTACTGGGAATGCGGGCGAACTTTGGAACGGATGGGACTTGAGGGGATGACTCTAAAAGAAATCCGAAGCTTTATCATCGAAGGAAAGCGGGAGAAGACAGAGGATAAAAAGGAAGGAGACCGGCCATGAGAGGCAAAATAATTGCAGGTGCAATGGGAAACTGCGTTCATGTTGCAGGAATCGTAAGATTTTTGAAACTGGCTGAAGAGCTGGGCTACGAAACGAAGTTTCTCGGAGCAGCGGTACCCGTTGACGAGTTTATACGAGAGATACAGTGTTTTGAGCCGGATATGGTGGGGTTGAGCTACCGACTGACGCCGGAGGTTGGGGAGAAGCTTCTTCTGGATTTCAAGGGGAAAATGGGAGAGAATGAGCTAAAAAAATACCGATTTGTATTCGGCGGGACGCCCCCCGTCTGTCGGGCCGCAGAAAAAGTGGGGATTTTTGAGCGCTGCTTTACAGGACTTGAGA
>CAYOYO010000182.1:0-1647 GCA_964408195.1 uncultured Oscillospiraceae bacterium
TAACATAACCCTTTCTATTATGTCGGGGTTTTTGTCGATTTTTTTGCTTTTTTGAAGGGAAATTCATAACAGAATTTCCATTTTCACGACGGGATAGGTATCTTGAAAAGATTGAATTTTCAATCTTTTTATCTCTTACTGCTGTTTTGCCCTTACGGTTCACACATCCCACGCCGTATACGCTGCTTCTATTCCTTTAACGCTTTTATTACCGCCTTAGGTAACTCGGCTTTGTTGATGGTTTCTCTGTGGAGTATTTCCTTGTGCGCCAGGCCGTTCAGTCCCGAAGGAACCCTGACTTTTGTCTCTTGATGCAGAGCTCGGATGGCCGTAAAGCCGTCGGCTTCCCGAGGAAGCCCGATGGCAGCAGCCACACTGTCTGCAAACTTGTAGGCGCTGGCGGTGGATGCGATAACGGTGGGGGTTTCGTCTCCGGTTTCTTTGCGATAATCCTCGTATACCTTATAGCCTACCGCCGTATGGGTATCCATAAGGTAGCCCTCCTCCCGGTACATGCGGCCAATGGCCTCATGTGTGGCAGCTTCGTCCGCGTATCCGCCGTAAAAGTCGGCAAGACCGCTACGGATCTTTTCGCTGATGCTGTATTTCTTCTCCTGATCCAACCCATTCATCAATGCGGAGATTTCTTCGCCATTGCCACCGGAGAGGTGGAACAGCAAGCGTTCCAGATTGCTGGAGATGAGAATGTCCATAGAGGGAGAGCTGGTGATATAAAAATCCCGGTCGCTGTCGTAAACCCCGGTATTGATGAAGTCGGTGAGCACTTTGTTTTCGTTGGAGGCGCAAATATATTTCCCGATGGGAATCCCCATCTGTCCGGCGTAGTAGGCGGCCAGTATGTTTCCGAAGTTCCCCGTGGGCACCACTATGTTGATTTTGTCGCCGTGTTTGATGGCTCCCTGTTCGATGAGCCTTACATAAGCCCAGACATAGTAAGCCACCTGAGGCACCAGCCTGCCGATATTGATGGAATTTGCAGAAGAAAGCTTCCAGCCTTTTGCGGCCAGATCTTCCCCAAGCCCTTTGTCGTTGAATATATTCTTAACCCCGGTCTGGGCATCGTCAAAATTGCCGTCAATGCCGTAGACATGGGTGTTGGCACCTTCCTGGGTGACCATCTGCATGGCCTGAACCTGGCTGACTCCATCCTGTGGAAAGAATACGATAATCTCCGTGCCCGGTACATCTGCGAATCCTTCCAGTGCAGCTTTTCCCGTGTCTCCCGAAGTGGCGGTGAGGATGGCAATCTTTTTATCTTCCTTTTCCTTTTTCATGGCGGTGGTCAGGAGGTAGGGCAGTATGGACAGTGCCATGTCCTTGAAGGCAGCAGTCCGCCCGTGGTAGAGCTCCAGAAACCAGGCGTCTCCCGCTTTTACTACCGGCACCACTTCCGCCGCTTCAAATTTGGAGTCGTAGGCATGGTCGATGCAGTGATGCAGCTCTTCTTCCGTATAATCGGTGAGGAATCGTGACAGGACCAGAAATGCCACCTGCTTGTAGTCCAGACCTGTCAGGTCCGCAGGATCCGCGCCGAGCCCTGGTATGTATTCGGGAACATAGAGACCCTTATCCTCAGCAATTCCCTTGATGATGTCATACATGTTATACGCCTTATTAGGGTTCTCA
>CAYOYO010000182.1:1657-2586 GCA_964408195.1 uncultured Oscillospiraceae bacterium
GGGGCAGGACCGCCGCGGCAACCTGGCGGTAGTCGCAGTCCAGCAGGTCCTCGATGGCTGCCTGCAGCTTCGGAAAGGCGTCGGGTACGTACAGTCCCTTGTCCTCTGCGATTCCCTTGATGATGGCCTGGGCTGAATTCTTTGTTTCCTTGCTTCCTCTGGTACTTTTGTATTCCATATCCTTCTCTCCACTATATTCAATAGAATTATCCTAATTTATTTATTTGGCTCAGTCAGGTTTCTTTCGACCGGTTTTATGTTTCTTATTGAAACACCGATACGGTTCTTATGTTTCTTGTTAGTGTAACAAATAATGATCCAAATAGCCATAACCAAAAGAGTGAAATCTACTTTTTATGGCAAAATCCCTCGTGTGCACCGACCGCTCATTTCAAGAGAAAGCTCTGATTCAGCCTGGTGGGAGATCTCTTGATAAGTCGCACTTGTAAGTAATGTGCAAGCCGTTCAATGTGCAAAATTTCAAGTAATCCGGGGAATCCCGCTCCAATTCGATGATATTTGTGCAAAATTTCAAGTAATATTTCCATAAATGTAATATCACGGCATTGTATTTCGAATTAGTTGAAATTTTGCACAGGTTATGCGGTAAATGTCCATTCGTTCCTGGATTAACTGAGATTTTGCACAAATGGTGGTGCGGTCATTTTATTAGATCGGTTAACCGGCGGATCCAAGACCCTGCCTGTGTACCCCGCCGGGCATATTCCAGGATTCTTGCGCCCCTTTACTTTAAGTTTCCTTATTACCTTTACCTTCTTTGGTTACTTCCTGCGTTGGCAATCCGGGAAACCATTTATTCTTTGTGAAGAAGTAACAGACTGGCACGGCATATAGGAATATGGCATAGGGAATTGCCTCCGGCCCCACACCCATAAAGCCGAGGGGAACAGAGGAAGCAATTGCCCAGG
>CAYOYO010000183.1:0-2585 GCA_964408195.1 uncultured Oscillospiraceae bacterium
CTTTAATATGCCAAAAAGACGCGTTTCTCTGCGCGGCCAAAGGCATTTCCGTCGGCATTGCCTTTCAAAAGAAAATAGGCGTGGGTCTTTTCGGAGGTGAAGGCTTCATCATGCAGAAGCTGGAGGGAGACGGTCTTACTTTTATGCATGCGGGCGGTGCTATAATCAAAAAGGATTTGCAGCCGGGAGAAACAATTAAATTGGATACCGGATGCCTCGTTGCCATGACAAAAACTGTAAATTATGACGTTCAGTTCGCAGGTAATGTTAAAAATGCCTTATTTGGCGGAGAGGGTCTGACGCTGGCGACACTGACGGGACCGGGAAGCGTCTGGCTGCAATCCTTGCCGTTTTCCCGTCTCGCGGATAGAATCTACGCCGCAAGCAAAGCCGGAGGAGGTAAAGGCAAGGGTGAAGGCAGTCTTCTTGGCAACATGGGGATTGGGAACTTATTCGGAGGTAATGACTAATCCCATAGCAGACGAAAGCATACTAGGAATAAAACATAATACAAAAGTACCTCAGTGCTATGCAACTGTGAGGTATTTTTCCAAGGCTATTGCTTTTTATTGGCCCGATAATAAATTGTTCGAATCAGATGGCAAATGAAAAGCGTTTAAGGAGTAAATCAATCTTGAAAAAACACTTCATTTTATTGACAATGCTGTTGTGCCTGTCAATGCTAATTTCAGCCTGCGGGAAAGATGAATCCGCAACTGCAGGCATTTTATCCGCCGTATCGCCTACGAGGACCTCCCCCTCGTCCTCTGAACCCAACGTGCCTAAAATTGTGTTTCACGATACCATAGATGACCCGCAGGGAGAGTATCTAAATTCACTTGGCGGCGGCGGTTCGGAAACTAAGGGGACGACCCGTCTGGACCTTGTCCTTTATGAAACGGCCCCTAATGTATTCGAGGGCTGCGGCGTCATGAGCCGAAGCGTGAATATTGCGCAGGTGGAGGCAGGGGGTTCCTCGCAGAAATACGTGTACCGTACCGGACGTATTCGCGCTGAGTCCGGAAAGGAAGGGCGAATTGCTCTGATAGGGTGGCTGAACAATGACAGCAGTCTCCCAGCAATGATTCCTGAGGCACCGTTTGATTTGATGATCCATAAGAACGCGACCCTTCGTCAGGAGGGACTGCCGCTCCTCTTGACTCTGAACGGAAACCAGGCTTCGCTTTCTATAAAGCTGCACGATCACGCGGAATTTGTCTTCGGAGGAGAACTGACCTCTATGGCTGCGGAGTCTCCCGTTGGAAGACCTTCAGATCCGAAAAGACTTATTTACGTCAACATCATGTGGTCCAGCTCTTTTTCGGGTGGGGCTGACGGCGGAGAATATACAGCCATCCTGCTCGCATCACCCAAAGGGGAAGCCTATTCCGGCCAGCTTTCCGTCCAGGGGACCGGAAACGCTTTGGGCGCCGTGAACGAGGCTGTGACGTTTTCCTTTGAGCAGTTTGATGCTGCGGCGTATCAGAAAGCAGGGGGACAGATGGACGATCAGTTTGCCTCTATGAGCGTCCTACACGTAACAAGTGGGAATTATATTCTGTTGCTGGACTCGGATCAGGTTATTCTGGAAGCTGCAGGGAAAAGAATGTATTTCTGCGGAAACCTTCCTTTTGCATCGGAATCCGGCAATCTTCAGAACGAAGCTGCAAAAACAGGGGAAATGCTCTCTTATCTGTACCGTCAGAAGAACGGTACAGAAGCTTCGCTTCCCGACTATTCGGGGCTGAAAGACATGGATCTCAACAAACCGGAGGATATGCAAAAACTGATTGATGCGTCCGAGAAATTGAACGCCATGATCTCGAATCAGGAAGCCCCGGCCTGGTATCCGGAGGGCCTGATTCCCATAGTAAATTTTTCTGAGTACGACGGATTCAACACTATTCCTCCTGTAGCTGAACTGATGTTCAAAATATATAACACCGGATATTGCGAGTTGGAAGATTTTGAGGACTTGGTGGAGCCTTATCGCAGAGTATTGTCCGGCTATGATAATTATCATGAATATTTCAATTACGATGACTTGGAAGGGGTCTTCCTGTTCACCATGGGCAAATATACCGTGCAGGTATACCTGATGCAGCCCGTCCTAAAATTGACGAATATTTCTGTACAGATTTATTAAGCGTATTTGTACCATTGCGAAACCCTCTCTTCTGTGATAAAATAAATATGCCATTACAACTAACCGACAAGAGCTAACTGATTGAGCCCAGTTAGCTCTTGTGTTATGCTTTTGTTATTCATGTTTAATTTGAGGAAGGTACAACCTATGGACAATGAAATAAAATTAGGACGATATCGTCATTTCAAAGGCAACGAATACATGGTTCTATATATTGCGAAGCACTCTGAAACGCAGGAGTCAATTGTTGTTTATCAAGCATTGTACGGTGATTACGGAATTTGGGTTCGCCCGGCATACATGTGGAATGAACTGGTTGAGCATAATGGACTTGTTGCAAAAAGATTCGAATATATTGGGGAAGACTTATGATTATCGAAGCGGCAACCATCAAGCTTTATGCGCCATGGGTACATTCGCTGAAAGAAAAACGTATGGT
>CAYOYO010000184.1:0-2553 GCA_964408195.1 uncultured Oscillospiraceae bacterium
CGGGCCGTAGCTACCTTGGTTCAGGATGAAGACCTTGCAGGTATCCGGCTCAGCGGTGGGATCGAAGCCTATCGTCACCCTGTCATCGAAACCGTTCAGGCGAAGCATTGGGCTCCTTGTGGCGATGTCAACCATCCGACCGTCCTCGTACAGTGCATAGACCACATTTAGGGTCTCGCCTTCTCTCCCTCTGAGGCTTTGAATGTTGACATTGACATCCACCGTGCCGGCCGCTCCGTCGATGATGCATTCAAAGATATCATCGGGGGCAGGGCTGTTGACAGAGATAATTGCCTTGTAAATCACATTTTCATAGGTATAGGAGACGACATACTCTCCCATGGCATCCGGGGAGATTTTAACAAACTCCGCTTCCTCGCCGGTCATGTCGGTAAGGGTCAGCCCGGCGGAAACCGTCAACCCATCTGACACATTCAGCGGTTGGCTAAATGTGTACTTATCACCGACAGCGTTGCCGTCGTAGGTCACCAGACGGAACTTGGTCCGGCCGTCGCTAAGCGAATGCCCCAAGATGCGGTGACCCTGAAAATCCTGATTGAAATCTTCTTCTCCGATTGCAAGCCATGTTGTGGGCCTGTCATAGTCAAAAGAGCCGATTCCGGTACTTGCCTCGCCGGTTCTCTCAATATTTACATGATAGTTCCAGCCTAAGCGGAGTATGCCCGCGGAATCGCTTTCTGAATAGGCCGCCACAATATACTTCCCGTCACTGGTGGCATATTGATCCGCTGCGTTCTCCAGCTCTCCATCACATCCACACAATACCGTGTTAGTTCCATTTCCTATAAAGCTGCTGTGGAAATCCCAGAAGCCGTCGGGCCTCTCATGACGCAGCCTGTAGTAAACTCCACTTTCGAATACGCCGCCAGCTGCTGTGACCAATAGCTCGTTTGACTCCGGATAATGAAGCACCTCCACATCCATTGGCACCCCATCCGAGTCTGTTCTTTCCATGGAGATGAGAAGCTCTGCTCTCTCCCCCTGGATCCCACCGTTGTTAATAGTTGCCCCCACAGCGGTGATCGTTTCTCCCTGGTTGATCACATCAAAGGCATTCCAGAATTGGTAGTCGGATTCCGTGCTGAAACCCTGCGTGCCGCGATGGTGCCACTCGTCTCCGATTTTCGCGTAGATTTCATACATCTGGCCGTCTGTTGCCCCGGACACCTTAAATTGACTGACGCCCAGCGCTTCGTCGAAAAATTTCTCAACCGTGGGCATGGCGGGAACTGTCTTGACAGAGGCGGTCAGTTGAAAGTCGCAGAGGTCGTTGGCTCCGTTGTATACTGCCACATAGTAGGTCTTTCCCACCTCCAGGGCTGCCGTGCCTATGGATGCGGCCCTGCCCTCATCCCTTAAATCTTCCCAGTTGCTCTCGGCAAGGAGGCTCCAGCTTTCATCAAAGAGAAAGATTTTCGCTTTGTCGCTTCCGGATTCTCCGGCCCCCGCCAGCTTGAACAGATAGGCCTGGTCAGCGGTAAGTGAGCCGGCTGTGAAACCGTAATATTTCACACTATTGAAGCCGAGGGCTTCCACGGAGACACCGGTGTCGCCGGCCGGGCTAGGTGTTGCAAGCAGGCCGCTGCCAACCACAGACACTGCCTCATCAATTGGGGCGTAGAAATGCAACTGGTTGTAAATGAATTCATTGTTTTCACTGTCTCTGATCAGGTACTCCAGATCAAAGTCCTGCTCAAAAGGCGTGAAGAGAACGGTGACCGTGAAATGCTTGATCAGGCCTTCTTCCCGGTAAGGTTCCACCCGGAGGTATGCACCCCCCCCGTCTTCCAACAGGAATACATCATCATTCGCATCATAAGTCAGTGGCTGGCCGTTCACAAGGAATTCTGAATTGGGTAAATCCGCCTGTGTCATATCCACCCCGAAAGGAATCAGGTAAAGCTCACGATACCGGGCAAAGTCCACTTCGGCCAGCCAGGTGTCCATACCAATAGCCGTGGACACATATGCGCCAAGGCCCGGAAGCTCCACATCCAATGGCAGAGAGAACGTCTTTTCATCCTCGGTGTACTCAAGGATATAGCTTCCTAAACCCTTGAATAGGATGCTCCGGTAGAAGGGGGCATTGATGGTGTTTCTATCGTCGCCGCTATAAATCCGCCCGGGCTCCAGAGGCATAATCGTCATATCCTCATTATCAAGCTGAACATCCGCAGGAGTGTAAATCCACCCTCCCGCTCCGTTATTTTCTTCCTGGCTGTACTCTTTTGTGTAGAAGATTCCCACATGTTCACGGGGGTCCGCATAGCGCCGCGTTTCAAATCCCCAATCCATGTTTTCAAAATGGCCGCCGGCTCCCCCGTCCCAGTCCAGATTCCGGTAGACCAGGCCTTCGTACTCGCCTTCATAGACCCAGATCCACCTGTCAGAGGTGAATTTATCCTCAGGATTGTTGATGTTCTGGAACTCTGCTTTAAAATTCACATGGAAACCTTGATCTGCATTCTCGTTGACGCTTATTGAATAGACCGGACTATCAGGGACTTGTTCAACGGTAACCCGGCTGTCATT
>CAYOYO010000185.1:0-2545 GCA_964408195.1 uncultured Oscillospiraceae bacterium
GAAAAAAGAAGTCCCCAGAAGTGCAATAATTAATTCCCCTTAAATGCAAAAAGTCATTGAAGGCACCAACCATAGTTAATATCCTTGTAATGAAGACTAATTCATCTACAGGGAGGAACAGGAGATGCTATCAATGACTCAACGAAATTCTATCAGAAAGCAGTACTATGAACAAGGGAAAAACATAAGTGAGATCTCAAAAGAAAGCGGCTACGACCGCAAAACGGTCCGAAAATGCATAACACAAACCGACTTTAACTTTGAGGTTAATCGTATGAGCAACGCCGGACGTCCACCTAAACTGGCTCCATTTCATGAAGTGATCGATTCTTGGCTGATTGAAGATAAACAGGCGCGCAGAAAACAGAGGCACACCGCAAAACGTATCTACGATCGATTGAGGCGGGAGTGGCCAGACGATTTCTTCTGCTGCTACAAAACAGTAGCAAACTATGTAAGTCGACGAAGGAAAGAAATCTATGCAAACTACAATTGTAGCCTTCCTTTGGAACATATTGCCGGTGAAGCCCAAGTTGATTTTGGACAAGCAGACTTCTACGAGAACGGCCGAAAGTACGAAGGCAAATATTTGAACCTGTCCTTTCCTCACAGTAATCAGGGATACATGCAGTTGTTCAAAGGGGAAAGTCAGGAATGTCTTTTTGAAGGACTGATTTCGATCTTTCATTACATAGGCGGCGTCCCTCCTCGGATCTGGTTTGACAATGCGTCTACCATGGTAAAGGAAATTTTGAAAGAGGGAGGCAGAGAACTCACTGACGGGTTCCTGCGCTTTGTGAACCATCATAATTTTGAGGTTGCTTTCTGTAATGCCGGAGCCGGAAACGAAAAGGGATCTGTAGAAGCGAAGGTGGGATACCACAGAAGGAATATCCTTGTTCCGGTGCCAAGATTTCCAGCCTTACAAGCGTACAACATCGACCTATTGTCCATTTGTCAGGCAGACGGAGACCGAGAACATTACAAGAAAGAGGAGCTAATCAGAACCCTGCATCAGGAGGATCTGAAAAAGCTTTTCCCACTGCCTGAAAAGGAGTTTGATACAGCCTCCTATCTTTCTGTCAGGATAAATGCATATGGGAAATTCACCTTGAACAAAGGTCTCCATGAATATTCTGCTATACCGAGGCTTGCCGGTAAGCGTACAAGCGTAAGAATCACGGCTCATTCCGTAATAGTACTGGATGAGAATTTCAATGCAGTGGTGATCCATGACCGTCTGTACGGCAGTTCGAAACAAAGTAGCATGCAATGGATTCCCTACCTTGCCCAATTGGCGAAGAAGCCAGCAGCCCTAAAGTATAGTGGAATTTATCCGATGATGCCCTCTCCGATGCAGGATTATCTATCACAGTGCAAGAAGAGTGATCAAGGGAAAGTACTGCAGGCACTTGAGAGGATCACCAGGGAATCAGGATTTGATAAAGCAGTTGAGACAGTAAATGAAGCATTGTCCTATGGAACGACTGATCCGGAAAGTCTGCTGACACTTCATACCTACAGGAACGCTGTTAACATTGACTTAGAGCCGGCTACCGTTCCTAAGGACATACCATTGTTGGACAAGGTAGTCCCGGATGTCAAATCCTATGATGCATTTCTTCAGAAGGTTGGTGATGCATTATGTTAGAGACCCGAATTGCTGATTGCTGTAAGACCCTAAAAATCAGTCAGAACATGGTGAGAAACAGCCTTGATATGACTGCAGGCTCCCACGCCGAATATTTCCTAAAGCTTCTTGAATCTGAAATACAGTACCGAGCAGAGCTTAGACGGGAGCGGAATGTGAAGAATGCCGGCTTCCATACGCCCAAAGCCTTCTCCAATTTCCGGTTCGATGAAGTGGTACTCCCTTCTGGTATCAATGTGGAGTACTTAAAAGACTGCCGGTTTGTCGATGAGAAGATGAATCTTATCTTTTATGGGAACATCGGTGCCGGAAAGACGCATCTTGCCACAGCAATTGGCATGGAGGCATGCATGCAAGGTAAAACCGTAAAATTCTACAGGACCGCCGGTCTTGTAAATGCACTGACAGAAGCAAAGAAAAACAGCAACCTTAGTAGCTTTCTCAAACCAATACAGAAATGTGACCTGCTGATCTTAGATGAATGGGGATATGTCCCATTCGATCGGGACGGAGCCAGGATGCTGTTTGATATCATTTCGGAATGCTACGAGAGGAAGAGCATCGTCATTACAACGAACATTGAGTTCTCACGATGGACACACATTCTGTTTGATGAGCAGCTGACAGGAGCTTTACTGGACAGGTTGCTTCATCACTGTCATCTGTTGATTTTTAATGGAGATAGCGAGCGTCTCAAGTCATCAAACCTGAAACGCAACTCATAAAAAATCCCCATGGTGCCTGGGGAAAAAATTATTGCACTTTTGGGGAATTAGTTATTGCAGAAAACAGTCTTAACCTGTCATATCTTGACACATCCTATTGCGAAGGTATATAATACCTGACTTTGGTATCAGGCAATAAAACATGGTGATAACTCTTATGAAAAAAGCT
>CAYOYO010000186.1:0-1216 GCA_964408195.1 uncultured Oscillospiraceae bacterium
CGGTATCACCTCATCCAGCCTGTCCCAGTCTATCCCTTTGGATTTCAGCAGATTTTCCGGCAGAATATGGATGTAATAGGCGGTTTCGGATAGACTGTTGTGCCCCATATAGGTACGCAGATACGGAAGCATATTGTAGAGATTCTCTCCTTCGTCGAGCCATCTGCACAAGACGGCCGACGCGAAACGATGCCTTAAATCATAAACACGAACCCGAGGCAAATTACTTCCCACAATACCCGCGTTTGCTTTACGGAAGCTCGACTTCATAATTCCTTCAAGCCATTCCGAGTCATAGGCATATCCGTCCGGCTTAGCGAAAAAGTATTTGCTGTCGCCGCGACCGGCAAACCCGGATTGCATTGCGTATTTACGCATTAGTCTTAGCATGTCATCACCGGTAACAACCATTCTGTCCTTTTTCAGTTTGGTCTCCGTAATGAATATCTCCCCGGTATCAAGGTTTACATTTGATCTTTTCAGACGCAGCCCCTCGCCCGGCCTGAGACCGCAGGTATAGATGAGCCGAAACATAACTGAAGCGGTGCAGCGCCTGAGGACGTCCCTTTTCGTATCAGGAATCCTGTCAATTTCACTGAAAAGATTCGTAAGCTCCCGGTCTGAAAAGATATACGGCATAAAGGTGCGTCTGCCGCTGACAAAGCTTTTCGGAAGAATGTAGGCTTCACAGCCTGCCGAGATCAGATATTCGGCAAACAATCTCGCAATAGTGGCCCGATCCTGCATCGTTGACGCCCCCTCAAGGCTGCGTTTTGTAATCCAATCCATTACCAAATCTTTGGAGAATTGCTTTTCATCGGGGTGCTTTTCAACGATGAATCTGTCAAGACGGCCAAGGCGCGGGGCGTAGGTTTTTTCGGAATACCCAAGCGATGCCCGGTACTCTACCATATCGTTCATATACGCTGCAAAACGGCTGCTGTATTCAGTCATGGAATACACCTCCGGCAACTTCAATCCCGTCAAGCCCGATTGCACATTCCCTGAGGTTTTCCACATCGAATACCAGATACTGCTTTGCGGAATCCATTTCCATTTGTCCAAGAACCTGAGATACCGTTGTCACCGGGACTCCTGACACGATCATCTTTGTCGCAATTCTGCGGCGGAGAGAATGAAAGCCTTTCCCGTCAAAAGGCTTGCGCTCTATCCCTGCCATTCTTTCATATTTTCCAAACATATAGCCGAAGGTGGT
>CAYOYO010000186.1:1226-2534 GCA_964408195.1 uncultured Oscillospiraceae bacterium
CATATTTGCAAACATGTACCCGAATGTAGTATCGTCTGTAAATTTGCGAATCGGAAACTTCGTCGTCAAAAAAATGTACTCGGAAGAACACTCCGGTCTGGCATTGAGTATATACTCCTTAATGGCCTTTCCCGCTTTGGTCATAAGCGGCAGGATAACCGGATTTCCGGTTTTTCTCTGCACAAGGCGGAGTTCTCCTCTCAGCCAATCTATATCGCAAAGCCGAAGATTGACAATGTCAATGGCACGCATTCCGGTGGTCACACCTAACATGATCATCGCCATATCGCGCTTGCCCATAACGGTATTTGTGTCGATCTGAGAAAGCGTCCGCTCAAGCTCGTCATCGGTCAATATGGGATAAACTCTGTTTTCACGCCGGACCTTTACTGCAAACATCGGTGCAAAGTCGAAACCTGTATATCCATTCCGGTATGCGAAATCCCCAAATTCTCTGAGGTAGCACATCATGTTTTTCAGACTGCCGGATGCAAGGCGCTCCGACATAAGGACGAGAAATTTTCTCACATGCTCATCCGTAACGCAGTGCAGCGTCTTGTGCCCAATTTGATCCAGATAGTATAAAAATCTCCGAACCGCCCAAACAACATCATCTTGGGTATTCGGATGAAACGTGCGCGAAGCAAGATATTCTGCAAGAAGGGTCTCAAAAGGCTCGCTCAAAATGAATTTTGTTCCGTAGGCGGTTGCCGGGGTGTCGATTACGTCGTTTGCCACGTAGTCGATCATGATCTTTATCGCGCGCCGGATATTCCGAAATTCACGCCTGCATATCTCGCCTGCGTTGCAACGTTCCTCCTGTTTTTTCATAAACGAATCGATTGCGCTGAGATCATAGTGGTCTATACCTATGCTGTGCTGATATCCGCTAAGCATGACATAGAATTTGTGATAATGTCCCCATGCTGAATTGTTCCTGAGTCCAGCGCCAATCAGCGCTTCGGTGGTTTTGATGATGATATCATCAATGGTAAGCTTTTCAGTTTGCATTTGATATTTCTCCTGTGTTCTAAAGTCAGATTACTCTGCACTGTAAATTATACAGGAGAAATCCCACGGTTATTGTTATCACTAATTTTCCGATTTGAAAGCCGCACTGATTTTTTCCGGATACCAAACTTCGATTACTGTTATCACTAATACTACAGTCAGAAATCGGATAAAAGCCAGGGCTTTCTCGGCTTTTTAGCTCGCTTTTCGGGGAGTTAGTGATAACAATTTTTTGGTGATAACGCAGATTATGCACCTCGTTGTCATCTATACTGATGAAAATCACGCCGTCATCCC
>CAYOYO010000187.1:0-2521 GCA_964408195.1 uncultured Oscillospiraceae bacterium
GGGGACAGACCCTTTGTCAGGAAAACCTGACAAAGGGTCTGTCCCCGTGGCTGGTCTGTCCCCGTGGCTTTATTCAAAAGAGCTTGTATAATCGCTTCCACAATCAGGCAGACTAAAGAGCGGAGGTGATTCACATGACAGTTCAATTAACGACAAAAGAAAGAATGCTGATGCAGGATCAGAAGTCCCAGGAAGAGTTGTGCGTCAAGAAGTATCAAAGCTATGCAGGCTTGGCTCAGGATCCTCAATTGAGACAATTGTTCGGCTCCCTGGCCCAAAAGGAGCAGGAACACCTGAATTCCGTCAATCAGATCCTTTCAGGTCAAATACCCAGCATGGGTACACAGTCCGGAGGGCAATCACAACAGAAGTCCATGCAGCCGGGAATGCAATCTCAAGCACAGTCCGGCATGAGCAGCTCTGCAGCATCGACCTCACCGAATTCATCCGGTCAGTCAGGGCAAGGAGCCGGTGGTGCGCAGGGTGGACAGGGTGGCATGTTCAGCGATAAGAACCTCTGCTCCGATATGCTGGCTACGGAGAAGTTCGTGTCCGGCGCCTACGATACTGCTATCTTTGAATGCACAAACGCAAATACCCGCCAGGTACTAAACCACATCCAAAAAGAAGAGCAGGAGCATGGGGAGCAGATCTTCAACTATATGCAAAGTCACGGCATGTACAGCGTGCAATAGGCAACTGGATATCACAAAGAAAAGAAACTCTATTAAGCAAAGGCCCCCCACCCGAATTGTTGCAGGTAGGGGGCTATTCATTGCACAGCATTTTGCGCCTTTGTGAGAGAGGGCTGTGCCAATGATCAGTCTACTTCTTCGAAATGTATTTTGTTGTTTTTCCGCAGAGCCAGATCGATGATTTTCTGTGCATCCTGCTTTTGAAAGATAAGCCTTTTTGATAAGCTTCTCCTTGTAAAATGCAGCACGATGTAGTTTGGGTCTTTCACCGTCTCACGGTGGAGGTTGGATACATCATCGAATAGCCATGCCTCCTTATATTTAAACAAAACCGCGTCGTAATAGACGATGATGCCTTCCGGATTGACTATGGTGTACTTATTAAAGAAGGCAGCCCACACCAGCAATGGCCCCAGAAGTATTCCAATGGGTGACGAGAGCAAAATCCCAATTGCTACCAGGGCGATGCCGAACACCACCGACGCGACTCTTGTGGAGGTCTTCCTCTTTCTATCATTTAATACTCTGAATTCGTTGCTTTCACTCATTTTGCTTTTCCGTGTTCGTCTATAGCTTCCCACCGTTACTTATTTAGCGGTGCCGGCAACCTTTTTCTTTGCTTTGGGATTCTTTTCCGGATCCACATATTTGATTCCAAAGCCCAAATAAGAAATGAGGATGGCGTAGAGGGGGTTGATGACGTTCATAAAGGCATATGGCCAGAAGTCAAAATTGTAGACTCCCAGAGTCGCTGCCTGATAAGCGCCGCATCCGTTCCACGGCACCATCGGCGACCAGAGCGTGCCACCATCCTCCAGAGTTCTGGAGAGGAAGCTTCTCTTTAGGCCCTTTTGGTCATAAATCTTGGCATACATTCTGCCCGGTACGATAATGGCCAGATATTGATCCGTCAGCACAAAATCGCATACGATACCGGTGATGATAGTGGCTGTAACCAACCCGCCCACGGTCTTAATCCTTTTGGCGATACCACCCAGAAGCACCTCGACAAATCCGGTTTTTTCCAGTATTCCTCCGAAAGCAAGGGCAAACATAATCAAGCCGATCGTCCACATCATGGAGTCCAGTCCACCACGGTTCAGAAGTTTGTCGGCAATTTCATTTCCCGTTTCCGCTTCATAGCCGTAATGCATAGCTCCCAGCACATCGGCAACGGAGTTGCCTTGAGAAATCATGGCAACGATTCCCGCAATGGCTACCGCCAGCAGGAGGGAAGGAATGGCAGGGATTCTCTTGATTGCAGAGAAGATAACCACGAGAACCGGGATCATAATCCACACCTGAATGTTGAATTCACCCGAGATAGCCGCCTGAATCTCGTTTACCGTATGGGCGTCAAAGCCCTGAGATCCGATCTGCATGCCTACGATGCCATAGAGCACCAATGCGATGCAGAAGCTGGGCAGCGTTGTGGTCATCATACTTCTCACATGCTCATAGAGAGGGGTCTCTGCCGTAGCGGCAGCAATATTTGTCGAGTCGGAAAGAGGAGACCATTTGTCTCCCATGTATGCTCCGGAGATGACCATACCGGCAGCAATGGCAGGGTTAATTCCCAATCCGGCCGCAATGCCCATCAAAGCCACGCCTACCGTGCCGGAAGCAGTCCAGGAGCTTCCCGTAGCCAGTCCTACAAGGCCGCAGAGCACGGCTCCTACCACCAGGAAGGCGGAGGGGGAGATCAGATCCAAGCCATAATAAACCATGGCCGGCATTGTCCCAGCCAAAACCCAGGTTCCAATGAGCATACCGACGATCATAACGATGATAAGTGCTTCTGTAGCTCTGGCAATGCTGTCAAGGAT
>CAYOYO010000188.1:0-2516 GCA_964408195.1 uncultured Oscillospiraceae bacterium
TCTCCGGGTAAAATGGCTTTGCCATATAGTTTCTTCACATCCGACTCTTTTCCGCAGACACAAACCGGAAACTCTTTGGGGCAGGTACAGGGGAAAAGCCTCCTGCGATAGGCCTCCTTTACGATGCGGTCTTCCAGGGAGTGAAAGGTTATGATACATAGCCTCCCCCCACTTCCCAGAACATCGATAAACCGGTCCACTGCCCTCTCAAGCTGGCCCAGTTCGTCGTTCACAGCGATTCGGATAGCTTGAAAGGTCCTTTTGGCTGGATGAGGGCCTTCTCTCCTGGCCGATGCGGGTATGGCGGCTTTAATGATTTCCGTCAGTTGAAATGTGGTTTCCACAGGTTCTTTCCTGCGGGCTTCCACGATAAATTTTGCGATGCGGGAGGCCCATCTCTCCTCACCATAATTCTTTATGATTTCCGTCAACTCTTCCTGGTCCCACTCATTGACGATTTGTCCGGCGGTCAGGCCGTCCTCAGCGTTCATGCGCATATCCAGACTGCCGTTATGCATATAGGAGAAGCCCCGTCCCGGATTGTCCAGCTGAAAGGAGGATACTCCCAGATCCAGTACAGCCCCATCTATCTTACGGATGTCAAGCTGCTCCAATACTCCCGTGACATTCTCGTAATTTTCTTGTACAAAGTATTTTTTGCAGTTGTACGGCCTTAAATTTTCTTCTGCTGCACGTAAGGCATCTTTGTCTCTGTCGATTCCGATCAGAACCCCATCCGGGCTCAGTCTCCGGCAGATTCCGGCAGAGTGGCCACCTCCGCCCAGGGTTCCGTCCACGTAAACGCCTGACGATTTTATATTCAGGTTTTCAATGATCTCTTCATAAAGTACGGATGTATGTTTGAATTCCATAGGAATCTTTCCTCTCGGGTTATATGCCGAGTTGGGCCATCTTTTCGGCGATTTCGTCGTAGCTCAGGTTGTTGTCTCCGTAATCGGCCCACTCCTGCTTGCTCCAGACCTCTATGCGGCTCATGACGCCGATGGTCACCAATTCCTTGTCTATTTTTGCATGCTCTCTGAGATTTTGGGGTATCGTCAGTCTGCCCTGCTTGTCAATTTCACACTCCACAGCACCGGAAAAAAAATAACGGACGAAGGCTCTTGCGTCTTTACTGGCCACAGGGAGCGACATCAGCTTGTCCTCAAATTTCTTCCACTCCGCTTGGGAAAATATGAAAAGACAGTTATCCAGACCTCTGGTCAGGATGAACTGATAACCCAGCTCGTCCCTGAATTTCGAGGGGACGATAATCCTGCCCTTGGCATCTATAGAGTGCTGATACTCTCCGATAAACATGCTATTTCTCCACTTTGGATTGTCGTATCTCCACTATACTCCACTTCGCTCCACTTTACAACCACTATAATGCAAAAATGTCGACAGATTCACTGATTTTTCAGTCTTTTTAAGTGCTCCGGCTACTGTTTCTTTCCCTTAGCCAATATTTTGTACTATTGGTGGCTTGAGATACAACATATTGACACCTTCTGTAGTGCAGAAATGTGGATTTCCAACCTTTTCGGCCCGCCGATGGAGAATTGTAGCAACCCGTTTTTTTTGTCATATGATGTAAAGAAACAATAAGCCTCTCATACATATTGGGGCGGCAAAGCCTTCCCAATATAAAACGAATCCCTACGGGGATATTGACAGAACAAGTGCAAGAGAGGTAAATAAAATGAGTAATAGCAATTGCAATAGAAATTGCCGATTGGATCCCGCAGGCCTCTGCGGAACGAACATTGATACGGGCGGTGTCACCTTTGGTGACAGGGAGGCCAATTTAGTATATATGGATAAGGTGTTTTCTTTTAACAGCGATACCAGCTGTCCCGTATTTTTCTGCGTGGACACCAGGTGCGATTCCGAGGATTTTGAGATTAAATTTACCACCGCAGATAGAGGATGCGGCTGCGGTTGCAATCCCTGCGAGCTGGATTGCGATGCGGTCTTTGAGATAGAAAACGCCTTTGCCGTGTTGAATTTTATCGGAACATGCCCGCCGGGAAGCATCAGCCCTTCCCAAGTTACAATCGACGGAGAAGAAGTGGATTCCGTAACTTTTGAAAATGGTCGCTTTGTAGTGGGAATTTCCGAGTTGTTGCCCCGGCTGCAGCATCCCCAATGTCTGAATGCCAACCTTCCCAGCAAGAATTTCCTCCTGATACGTGATGTATGTGCATGGGAAATTCGTGCTACCTATGTGCTGGAAGGCACGGTTACTTCAGGAGGAAGAACCTGCTGTTTCCGCGCCGAAATCCGCAACGCGGAGGAAGCTCCGTCCACTGTACTGCCGACAAACTGCTGCTCCAACTTCGCCATCCCAGGCTTCGCCATCCCCTGTGCCGTAAACGGAATCGTTCCGGATATCGCATTCCATTTTGGAGGAAATGTGAAGCTGGTAAATCCCCAGCTAAAAGTAAAGTGCCACAGAAGACCCGGTCCGCCTCCCTTTAGTCTGGAGGTACCCGGCCTAAGCGCTGAGCTCTTTA
>CAYOYO010000189.1:0-2497 GCA_964408195.1 uncultured Oscillospiraceae bacterium
TCAGAACCAGAAGATGTATTTTCCTCCGCTCGATTCCGTAAATGCAGGAATTGTATCCCGAGATCAGATTCCTGGATCTCCTGGCAAACCCCAGATAACTATTAATCTTTTCTCTCATATGCAGATAGTTCCTCAAATATTTTATCTAATTGCATCGGATCCACTTCCCGTTCGAGCCCCCGGCTTACGGCCTTCTTCTTCTTTGCCTTGGCAATGCATTCCGGGTCCTGACACAGGTATACTCCCCTGCCGTTGGCTTTCCCCGTAAAATCCAGCATCAAGTCTCCCTGGGGAGTGGAGACGATGCGCACCAGCTCCTTTTTGGGCTTTGATTCCATGCAGCCCACACACCGGCGCATGGGGATTTTTCTGGTCTTCATGGAGAATCCTCCTACTCTTCGTCGTCGTTTGGCATATCATCATCGTTGACAAGCAGATCTTCTTCGTCAAAATCGTCTTCCGTGAATTGGGGGAAGTATTGAGTATGGCTCTTAATATCAATCTTCCAGCCACAGAGTTTGGCGGCGAGCCGTACGTTCTGCCCCTCTTTTCCTATGGCAAGCGAGAGCTGATAATCCGGCACAACTACTGTGGCAGACTTCTCATCTCCGTTGATGAACACCTTTTCCACCTTGGCAGGGGAAAGGGCGCTGCTGATCATCTCCTCCGGATCCTGACTCCAATTAATGATATCGATTTTCTCGTCGAATAGTTCGTCTACAACAGCCTGGACACGTATGCCCCTGGCCCCGACGCATGCCCCTACCGGGTCCACGTTTTCGTCTTCCGTATATACAGCGATCTTGGTCCTGGAGCCGGCTTCCCTGGCTATGCTTTTGATTTCAACAATGCCGTCCTGTATTTCCGGCACCTCAAGCTCGAAGAGACGCTTCACAAGGCCCGGATGAGATCTGGACAAATAAACCTGGGGACCTTTTGTCGTCTTCTTCACATCCATGATATACACTTTGAGTCTGCTGTTGACCATATAGCGTTCTCCCCTGACTTGTTCATTTACAGGGAGAATGCCCTCCGTCTTTCCGATATTGATGAATACCGTCTCATTGCTGATCCTATGGATGACTCCGGTTACGATCTCGCTCTGACGGTTGATATAGTCCTCGTAGATCATCCCTCTTTCCGCTTCACGGATTCTCTGGACCACCACCTGCTTTGCAGTCTGGGCGGCAATCCTGCCAAAATCCTTTGGGGTGACCCGATATTCGATCACATCTCCCAGTTCGTACTCGGGATCGATGGCCCTGGCCTCTTCCAAAGCCACCTCCACAAAGGGATCCATCACTTCTTCCACCACATCTTTTCTCATAAAAACGTCGATATCTCCCTCTTCGCGGTCAATGCTGACCCTCACGTTCTGAGAAGTGCCGTAGTTCTTTTTATAGGCAGACACCAATGCGGATTCGATGGCTTCAATAAGCAGATCCTTTGATATTTCCCTTTCCTTTTCCAGCGCATCCATGGCGAAAATAAATTCTTTGTTCATGCTGAACCTGATCCTCCTTAAAATACTATGGTAAGATTTATCTTTGATACTTTTTCACGGGGCAGGTCAATCAACTGTCCTTTTCCGTCTTCTATATGGATAAACTCCTCCGAATGACCGGTAAGTTTGCCGGTCATGGTTTTTCTGCCATCTATACCGCTGTAGAGTTTAATATCCACCAACTGACCTTCATAGCGTTGTAAATGCTCTTCATTCAGCAAAGGTCGGTCCATGCCGGGAGAAGACACCTCCAGGTAGTAGTTTTGTTCGATGGGATCCAGCTGATCCATTTTCTCACTGAGGTAGCGGCTCACCTTTTCACAGTCATCGGTGCTTACATACCCGGGTTGATCGCCGGGTTTTTCCGGGGCTTTTTCGATGAAAACCCTCAAGTACCAATCTTTGCTCTCTTTGGCGAATACCACATAATAAAGGCAATATCCCTCTTCTTCTAGGTAGGGAGCCAGCATTTCCTCAACCAAATCCACCACTTTTTTCTTTGTCATTGTTTCCGTAAACCTTCCTGCGGTTCCTCCCCTGAAATAAGGAAGAGTGGGATTGCCCACTCTTAGATACTGCCAATGTTAGTTCGCATGATCTGTAATAATAACCCAAGCAAACCGTTTGCGAAATCCTTATCTTCACCGGTAGATTTCCACGGCAAAGCCGCAATCCGGTCATCGCAAGAATTATGATAGCATAAGATTCCAATATTAGCAAGTCTTTTTCTCATATTGTGCTCCGGGCAGTGGCGTGGCAGTGGCGTAACACTTTTTCTCACCGGCATTCACCCGGGACTATTTATATCCTTGTTTCGGTTGATATTCTGTCTTTAGTTTATGCCTAAAAATCCCTTGACATGCATCGGTTCCGATGGTAATATCTTTGTTGCGACGTGCGTTAGCCTCGTCGCATACGGCGGTGTAGCTCAGTTGGCCAGAGCGTCCGGTTCATACCCGGAAGGTCGGTGGTTCGACTCCACTCGCCGCTACC
>CAYOYO010000190.1:0-2482 GCA_964408195.1 uncultured Oscillospiraceae bacterium
TTCGAAATCAACACGAGACAGGGTAGGAGCAACTATTATGTAACCGCAGCAGGTGCAAATCTTGCTCAGTATGTGGTAGAGGACCGAATTTATCGCCATCCCATCGACTTTCGCCGGGTGGAGGAGGAAATCCTCTGGATGGTAGTCCCAAAGGGTGTGGCATTTAAATATGTGAAACCACAGGAGTACCGGGATAGAATGCGTAAACTGCTACGAGATGGCAAAGTGGTCAATCCGCTATACTGTGAGGCAGACAGAGGTTGGGGCAGAAAATGGACCCTTCTTCGCACTCAACTGGCTCATTATCTCAAATACAGAAAGTACATGTGAAGGAGAATCATGTGGGGGAAAGAAGATAAAGTGTTGGGGATCCTTGGAGGTATGGGGCCACTGGCCACCCAGCTTTTTTACAGGATGCTCATCAATATGACAGAAGCGGATCGTGATCAGGATCATCTGGATATGATTATACTGAATCACGCATCCATGCCGGACCGGACAGAAGCCATTCAATCTGGTCACACCCGGATGCTTTATAACAAACTATTGAAGGATGTAAAAAAACTGGAGGAGAATAATGTGGCTGCAATCGCCATCCCCTGCAATACATCCCATTTTTTTGCAGACCGTTTGCAGCAGGAGCTGAAAATTCCCCTTATCCATATGATTCGGGAAGCCGTTGAATCGGTGAGAGTGAATCCAAAAGGTATCAAGCGGGTTGGCATCCTTGCCACCGATGGAACAGTGGCCGGCGGTCTTTATCAACAGGCATGCATCGATGCAGGGATCGAACCCATCGTTCCTTCAAAAGCCGGACAGGCACTGATAATGAGGATTATTTATGATGGCATTAAAGGTGGCAATCCCATCGATTATAACGATTTCATAAGAGTGGAAGGGGAACTGGCTGCCAATGGCTGCGAAGGTGCCATCATGGGGTGTACGGAACTGTCTTGCTTAAAGGAGATGTACCATTTGCCGGATTTTTATATGGATGCTATGGAGGCGTTGGCTGCCAAATCGATTTTGGTCTGCGGAAAGAAGCTGAAGGCCGAATATCGCCGGGGAGGAACAGCATGAGCCTGCAAACTTATACACTGAGACATTATCTGGAGCTACTCTCCAATCACCGTTTGGTACTGGACACCAAGGCGGATGAGAGGGTTCTTGACCGGGAAGTAACTCATCTTTCTTATGATTCGAAAGATATGAAACCGGGGGGCATGTTCCTCTGTAAAGGCGCACATTTTTTGCCCCGGTATTTGGGTGAGGCCATTGAAAGCGGGGCATTCTGCTATGTAAGTGAACTGGAATATGAGACGGCAGCTGACCAAGTGGCCGCTATTATTGTAAAAGACATCAAAATGGCTATGGCTCTGCTGGCAAACAGCTTTTACAACGAGGCATGGAAACAACTTTCTCTTATTGGGATAACCGGCACCAAAGGCAAGTCCACGGTGACCTACTATGTGAAATACATTCTGGATCACTACCTGGCAGCCCAGGGAAAGATGCCCAGCGCTGTCTTGTCGGGAATCGATGTGGACGACGGTATCCTATTCGAAGAATCTCATCTCACCACCCCGGAAGCAGTCATGCTCCATCGCCACTTTCGCAATGCCGTAGACAGCGGCAGAGAGTACCTGGAAATGGAGGTATCCAGCCAAGCTTTGAAATACTACAGGACCGCCGGAGTTCTTTTCGACGTAGCCTGCTTTCTGAATGTGGGGGAAGATCACATCAGCCCCATTGAGCATTGTGACTTCGATGATTACTTCGAATCCAAGCTAAAGCTTTTCAAGCAATGCCGGACAGCTTGCATCAATATGGTTGCGGATCATATGCAGGAGGTTTGCAATGCGGTAGATCCTTCCGCCCGGATTGTTACTTTCGGAACAGAACCGGCGGCTGATGTCTACGGCCACAGAATCATCAGCAGGCAAGATGGCATCGATTTTGATGTTGTAACACCGGACTTTGAAAAGACATTTCGGTTGGGTATGACGGGACTGTTCAATGTGGAGAATGCTCTGGCCGCCATTTCCATATGCTGGGCGTTAGGTATTCCCACAGACAGCATGTATCAAGGACTTTTGGCAGCAAGAGTGCCGGGCCGCATGGAGCTTTTTACCGGAGAAAAAAGCGGTGTTCTGGCCATAGTTGACTATGCGCATAATCGAATGAGTTTTGACAGGCTCTTTCGTTCTTCTATAAAGGAGTATCCGGACCGTCGTATTATTGCCGTATTCGGGTGCCCCGGGAAAAAAGCCCTGGCCAGGAGACAGGAACTGGCTGAGATTGCAGGCAGGTATTCATCGAAAATCTACATTACGGAAGAAGATGCCGGAGAAGAAGATCTGGGGGCAATCTGCAGGGAAATTGCCGGACATGTGAGAAAAACCGGCTGCCCTTATGAAATAGAGCTTGACAGAGGGGAGGCCATCAGAAAGGCCATCGGGGAAGCCGATGCCAAGACAGTAAT
>CAYOYO010000191.1:0-694 GCA_964408195.1 uncultured Oscillospiraceae bacterium
AGATTTACAAAGAGTCGGCCAAATTAGTCGACAAAGCAGCCACTTATGAAGTGGCAGAAGGTCTTGATTTGGTCCTGCAGACAGCAAAGGCCAAGTTTGACGAGACCGTGGAAGTTCACATCAAGCTGGGAGTAGACGGAAGGCATGCGGATCAGCAGGTGAGAGGCGCTATCGTTCTCCCCCACGGCACCGGCAAAACCAAGAAAGTCTTAGTATTTGCCAAGGGTGACAAAGCGAAGGAAGCAGAGGATGCGGGAGCCGAGTATGTTGGCGCGGAAGAGCTGGCCCAGAAGATTCAATCCGAAAGCTGGTTTGATTTCGATGTTGTGGTGGCCACACCGGATATGATGGGTGTAGTGGGAAGACTGGGAAAGATTTTAGGTCCCAAAGGCCTGATGCCCAACCCCAAGTCCGGAACCGTAACCATGGATGTGGAAAGAGCCCTTCAGGAGATCAAAGCCGGTAAGGTGGAGTACCGTCTGGATAAGACCAATATCATCCATACTCCCATCGGAAAGGTTTCCTTTGGCAGGGAAAAGCTGGCGGACAACTTCAACGCTCTGCTGGAAGCTGTAGTAAAGGCCAAACCCTCTGCAGCCAAAGGTCAGTATCTGAAGAGCGTGACAGTAGCAAGCACAATGGGCCCCGGCGTCAAAATCAAGCTCCCTACAATAGACGTCGTCGGCGTCCGCCC
>CAYOYO010000191.1:704-2462 GCA_964408195.1 uncultured Oscillospiraceae bacterium
GAGCATCACCGTGGCCAGCACCATGGGACCGGGAGTCAAAATCAACCCCGTTAAAATCACCTTTATTTAAAACAGAGGTGTCGTGAAGAAGCTCTTACAAAACTGCATATAGACTGTAGACAGCAGGTGCGCAAGCTTAATCTCCTGCCGAGGTTAAAGATACATTTATGGAATCGAAGCCTTTTCTGTCTGCAGGATGGAAAAGGCTTGTTGTTTGAAAAACCGATATATCAGAGTATTGTTCTACTTTCGTCTGCGGCAGACGCCGGCGAAGAAAGAGGAGACAATACCGGAAAGGAGACAATTCATGCCATCACAGGAACATTTAAATCAAAAACAGGCAGTGATTGATGAGATCAAAGCAAAACTGGAAAATGCACAGTCCGCTGTGGTCATCGACTACATGGGAATCAATGTGGCCGAAGCCAACGCCATGCGCAAGAAGCTGAGAGAAGCCAATGTAGACTATGCTGTTTACAAGAACACTCTGTTCAACAGGGCGATTAAAGAAACCTCTTTCGAGGCACTGGGCCCCATTCTGTCCGGCCCCAGCGCATTTGCTTTCGGATACGAGGACGCAGTTGCCCCGGCCAGAGTATTAAACGGGATCATGAAAGAGTACAAGAAGATGAACTTCAAAGGAGGCATTGTAGAGGGAGACTTTTACGACAGCGACCAGATGAAGGACATCGCCCTGCTGCCGGGAAGAGAAGAGCTTATCGCGAAGTTTATGGGCAGCATCCAGTCGCCGGTTTCCAAAATGGTCCGCACCTTACAGGCAATCGCGGATGCAAAGGAAGCTTAATTAAATGAGTAGAAAGAAAAGGAGATTGAAATGAATAAAGAGCAAATCATTGAAGCCATCAAAGGCATGACCGTTTTAGAACTCAACGAGCTGGTGAAAGCTTGCGAAGAAGAATTCGGCGTTTCCGCAGCAGCTCCCGTGGCAGTAGCGGGTGCAGCCGGTGCAGCAGCTGAAGCAGTGGAAGAGCAGACGGAATTCACAGTGGTCCTGACAAGCCCGGGAGCTGAGAAAATCAAGGTCATCAAGGTTGTGAGAGAGCTCACCGGCCTGGGACTGAAGGAAGCCAAGGATCTGGTAGACGGTGCTCCGAACAATGTGAAGGAAGGCATCGAAAAGGGTGAGGCGGAAGCCATCAAGAAGCAGCTGGAAGAAGTAGGCGCTTCCGTAGAGCTGAAATAGGACAAAAGGCCCAACGAAGGAAAGGCCCGTTTCCTGTTATTGAAACGGGCCTTTTTATTGTTTTCCGGTCAGGTTGTTTTTATGTCTTTTTTGCCACGATTATGGAAATAATTTTGTTGACTACTTGTTTTCACTGTGATATCATAGTACATTGCCACGCAAAGTAGTTGGTTGTCAATACAAGGAGTGATGAATATGCCACAACCCGTTAAAATCGGTAAGAAAACGAGGATGAGCTACTCATTGATTCACGAAGTAGCACCTATGCCAAATCTGATCCAGATCCAGAAAGATTCATATGATTGGTTCATACAGGAAGGGCTTAAGGAGGTTTTTGAAGATATATCACCTATCAGGGACTATGCGGATAATCTGGTCCTTGAGTTTATAGACCATTCCATTAACGATGAGCCCAAGTACGATCAGGAGGAATGTAAAGAAAGGGATGCCACCTATTCCGCACCCTTGAAAGTCAAAGTCAGATTGGTCAATAAAGAAACCGGTGAAGTAAAGGAACAGGAAGTGTTTATGGGAGATTTTCCTCTCATGACGGA
>CAYOYO010000192.1:0-2461 GCA_964408195.1 uncultured Oscillospiraceae bacterium
TTTTGTTCCACCTCCGGCCCTTTGTTCATGTTGGGGACAGTGGGGGCAGGCATGCTTCATTCTACTGCAGCGGGAGTCGTGGTGGCCCTTTCCCATTACGCCGGAGCAGTACTGAACGGCCTATTGTTCCGGTTTTCAGCAAAAAAGGCAAGGGGGAGAAGACGGATCTCAGACAGCCCCTATCATGAGCCGGCGGTAGATAGGAAAAGCCTCTCTGAGATGCTCACCGCCGCCATCCTTTCATCATTGAAAGTCCTGGGAATTATTTGCTGCTACATTATCATTTTTACATATGCCGCAAATATGCTGGAGTATACCGGAATTCTGGAACCTTTTAAAAACCGCTATAGTACCGGGTTCCTAAAAGGACTTCTTGAGATGACAGTTGGCATTAACGAGATTGCCATGTCAGAAGAAGCGGGACTGCGAACAAAATGTACCATAGCGGCTTTTCTTGTCTCTTTTGGGGGGTTATCCGTGTACGGCCAGTCTCTCGGAGTGCTTGGAGGCCTTACAATCCATCCGCTCACTTACTTGAAGATGAAGTTGTCCCACGGCGTATTTGCAGCAGCTCTGGCTTATTTTTCAGCACCTGTTTTTTTAAACCGAGCGGTGCAGAAAGTGGGCTTCTTTCAGGATTTTAAGGGCGATTTCCAGCCGGGTTTTCTGATGCAATTGCTATTCTCCACCAGGATGCTTATAATAATAATGATTTTGTTCCTGCTAACTATACCTCTGGATTACTTCTTATCGAGAAAGGAACCTCCCGGTTGAACAACTTAGGAATCATAGCGGAATATAACCCCTTCCATAACGGACATCTATACCACCTGAAAGCATCTCAGAAACTGGGACAAGCGGAACATGTAATTGCGGTAATGAGTGGTGATTTTACCCAACGAGGAGAGCCGGCTCTCTATGATAAATGGATCCGTGCGGAAATGGCGGTAAAAAATGGGGTGGATCTTGTGATTGAGCTCCCCTTTGTATTTGCCTGTAACAGCGCAGAATTCTTTGCCGCAGGCGCTATGGGAATTCTCAATAGGCTGGGGTGTGTGACACATTTTTCCTTTGGAAGCGAATCCGGTGATTTGTCGGAACTGCTGAAAGCTGCAGAAAGGCTGACCTGGGAGACCGAGGAGTTCAAGTCGGCGCTGAAATTTTTTCTCGATCAGGGTTTTTCATTTCCGAGAGCCCGTTTTGAGGCAATGAAAGAGGTGGAAGGGGAGGAAACCGGGCGTTTGCTTCGGGACCCAAATAACATTCTGGCCGTGGAATATCTGAAGCAATGGATTCTTACCGGAAGGCGAATGGAACCACTGACCATAAAGAGAGCAGGCAAGGGTTACCACGACAGAGATACGGACCATCCGCTGGCCAGTGCCACCGCTATCCGGCAAAGGGTAGGGGAAGCCCGACCCGTGGAGGAATTTAAAGACACTGTGCCGGAAGCAACTGCAGACAGTATGAAGGGAGAAAACAGAGCGCCTGTCACAGATTCGGAAGGACTCTTTCCCCTTCTGGTCTATAAAATACTCACTTCTCCCCGTGAAGAACTGGCAGAAATCCTCAGTGTCGGCGAAGGATTGGAAAACAAACTGAAGCAGGCCGTGGGAAAAAGCAAAACCACAGAAGAACTCATCGATGCTGTAGTGTCAAAACGTTATACAAAAACACGAATCCGACGCCTTTTGCTTCACACTCTTACCAACTTGACAAAAGAGGAATTCTTCCGGCTCCTTTCGGAGCCACCTTTGTATGTCAGGGTACTGGGATTTTCAGAAAAGGGAGCGAAGCTACTACGCCACATAAAGAAGAAAGAATGTTCTTCGATTCCCATCATCAGCAATATGAACAAAGAAGTCAGACAGGATGATCCTATATGGGCACTGTTGCGCTACGATGTGCTGGCAGCGGATTTGTACAATCTGGCTTTCGGCAGAGATCTCTACAGCTATTCCGATTACGTCTGTAAACCTTACTGTTGAGAAGGATTCCGAAATGCCGATTTTTAGGATGGATTTTATGTAGGAATGGGTCTATAATTAATGAAGGTATGAAATGCAGGACATCCGCCTGTAAAATATGTATTCAGCATGAAAAGGAGTATAGAAATGAAGGTATTAGTCGTAAACTGCGGAAGCTCGTCTCTGAAGTATCAGGTTTTGGAGATGAACGATTCCACTCTTCTGGCAAAAGGGCTGGTTGAAAGAATCGGTATCGAAGGCTCCGTTATGAAGCACGAGAAAATCGGGATGGACAAGTATATCCTGGAAGCACCCATGAAAAATCACAAGGATGCCATTGGTTATGTACTGGATGCTTTGACCGACAAGGTCCACGGAGTGGTCGTCTCTATGGATGAAATCGGCGCCGTGGGACACAGGGTCGTCCATGCGGGGGAAAAATATGCCTCATCCGTCCTGATTACCGACGACGTGATGGCTGCTTTGGAAGAATG
>CAYOYO010000193.1:0-2429 GCA_964408195.1 uncultured Oscillospiraceae bacterium
ATATCCATATGGACCCGGACCGGGTTTCCAAAGTAGTCTCCGAGCATTTGGTAAAAGGCAGACCTGTTGTGGAATATACGATCGGAGAGGGCGAAGGCGACAAGCTGAAGAACCTCAACGATGTGCAGTTCTATAAGAAGCAAAAGCGAATCGTCCTTCAAAACTGCGGATTCATCAATCCCGAGAACATCAACGATTACATAGCAATTGACGGCTATCAGGCCCTGGCCAAAGCGGTCACGCAAATGACCCCCCAGGAAGTCATCGATGTGATGAAGGCTTCCGGCCTCAGAGGAAGAGGTGGTGCGGGATTCTCCACAGGCATGAAGTGGAGCTTTGCAGCAGCCAATGAAGCAGATCAGAAGTACATCATCTGTAATGCTGACGAAGGAGATCCGGGCGCATTTATGGACAGAAGCGTCCTGGAGGGCGACCCCCATTCCGTTCTGGAAGCTATGGCCATTGGCGGTTACGCCATCGGCGCAACAAAGGGTTTCATTTATGTGAGAGCGGAATACCCGGTAGCTGTTCATAGGCTGAAAATTGCCATTGCTCAGGCCAAGGAAAAAGGTCTGCTGGGCAAGAATATTTTCGGCAGCGGCTTCGACTTCGACATCGAAATCAGGCTGGGTGCCGGCGCCTTTGTATGCGGCGAAGAAACCGCTTTGATCGCTTCCATCGAAGGCAAGCGGGGCATGTCCAGAAACAAACCTCCCTTCCCGGCCAACAAGGGACTCTGGGGCAAGCCCACCATTATCAACAACGTTGAAACTCTGGCCAATGTGGCCAAGATCATCCTCAACGGAGCAGAATGGTTCCGATCCATGGGCACGGAAAAATCCCCGGGCACCAAGGTATTTGCTCTGGGCGGCAAGATCAATAACACCGGTCTGGTAGAGGTTCCCATGGGAATCACCCTAAGAGAAATCATTTACGACATCGGCGAAGACTGCCTAAACGGAAAAGCCTTTAAAGCGGTTCAGACTGGCGGACCTTCCGGTGGATGCATCACCCGGGAAAATCTGGATACTCCCATCGATTTCGATAACCTGGTGGCTATCGGCTCCATGATGGGCTCCGGCGGAATGATCGTAATGGACGAAGACAACTGTATGGTAGACATTGCCCGCTTCTTCCTGGATTTCACCGTTGATGAATCCTGCGGCAAATGCACTCCCTGTCGCGAAGGTACCAAGAGAATGCTGGAAATCCTGGATAAAATCACCCAGGGCAACGGCACGATGGAGGATCTGACCATTTTGGAGGAACTGGCAGAGAATATTAAGAATACTTCCCTCTGCGCACTGGGGCAAACGGCTCCAAACCCTGTCCTCTCTACAATGAAGCATTTCAGGGACGAGTATGTTGCACATGTAGTAGACAAAAAATGCCCTGCAAGCGTCTGCAAAGCCCTGTTGAACTACTTCATCACCGATGGTTGCACAGGTTGCACCCGTTGTGTGAGAGTATGTCCCACCAAGGCGATTACCGGCACTGTAAAACAAAGGCACGTGATCGATCAGGATAAGTGCATCAAATGCGGTGCTTGTATGGATGCCTGCACGTTTAAGGCCATTATTAGAAAATAGGAGGACAGGGTAGCATGGATAATGTTCAAAACGTCAATATGACGATAAACGGGATCGCCGTCAGCGTTCCCAAGGATTACACCGTATTGCTGGCAGCAAAGGCCGCCGGCATCGATATCCCCACCCTTTGCTATTTGAAGGACATCAACGAGATTGCCGCCTGCAGAGTCTGCGTGGTGGAAGTGGATGTGAACGGAGTTCCCATGAGAAACCTGCCTGCATCCTGCGTTCTTCAGGTTCAGGAAGGAATGAATGTAAAGACCAACACCGCGAAAGTACGCAAGGCCGTTCGTAAAAATGTAGAACTGATTCTGGCAAACCACAACCGGGAATGCCTCACCTGCCGTAGAAACGGCACCTGTGAACTGCAGAAGCTCTGCGACGAACTTGGAATTGCCGACGTTCCCTATACCGGGGCCAAACGCAAGGAAATTGTGGATGACCTTTCTTACTCCATAGTGCGGGACTCTTCAAAGTGTATCCTCTGCGGCAGATGTATAAGCACTTGCAGAGATGTTCAGGGCATCGGTGTTCTGGACTTCACGAAGAGAGGCTTTAATACAGAAGTCGCACCGGCCTTTGATTACAGTATGCGTGATGTGGACTGCATATACTGCGGACAATGCATCAACGCTTGCCCTGTAGCAGCATTACGAGAAAAGAACTATATTGAACAGGTATGGGATGCCATTGAAGACCCGGAAAAGTTCGTAATCGTTCAAACCGCTCCTGCGGTAAGAGCCTCTTTGGGTGAAGAGTTCGGACTTCCCGTGGGAACACCGGTTACCGGCAAAATGGTGGCCGCTCTTAGAAGAATCGGCTTCGACAAGGTGTTTGATA
>CAYOYO010000194.1:0-2405 GCA_964408195.1 uncultured Oscillospiraceae bacterium
CCGAAAGAGATTACGATGATTTCGATACTGGGGAAACAGCCAATGACCGGATCGTCTATGTGTTTCTGCCGGAGACTGATGTATATCTGGGACAATCATTCAACGTGAACACCGACGGCGAGTACATCGAATCCGCCGACGGCAGCCAGTGGATATCCGATGCCTGGAACGCTCCGGTAACCAATGTATGGGATGAGTAAATCCTGCTCTGGGGTCAGAATCATGACCATTATTTAAAAAGGTATGCAGCCGGCTATGCCGGCTGCATCTGTTTCATGGTAGAATAACAGTATAGCCAAACAAGCAAATAGGTCAGGGAATCGATTATGGAAAAAATGGAGCAGAAAAAGTTTGCAAAAGGATCTAAGAGAGTCGTTGCTTGTTTATTGACGATGGTCTTATGTTCTGCCTCCTTTGGAATACTCAAGGAGGGTGGGGAAGCTTTTGCCCTGCCCTCAGAGCCTGAATCTTCGACTTCCGCATCGTCCGAAAAATACATCGTCGTGTTTGAACCTCCGCAGATGCGAAGTCTGGGGGTGCTGTCCTTTTCGGCCGATCCTGCCGGGGAGGTCAAAGATCGTCTAAGGGAGCAAACCAGGGAATCCTATTCCTTGATTGACGGAGCTCTCGTAGAGATGACCCGGGAGGAAGCCCTGGATCTGGCACAGGAGCCCGGCGTGGCCTTCGTAGAGCCGGATTATCCGGTGTATGCCCTGAGTCAGACGGTTCCCTGGGGCATTGAGCGGGTTTTCGAGCAGGAAACCTTTCCCTTTCCTGCCTGGGTCATGGGGTCCGGCCAGGGGGTTTCTGTTGCGGTTTTGGACACAGGCGTCAATGGCAGTCATGAAGACCTTCCAACCCTGGCCGGGGGGATCACAACGGTGGATAGCAGCGACTGGAGGGTTGACGGCAACGGCCACGGAACCCATGTGGCAGGCACCATAGCTGCCCAAATCAACGCATTTGGGGCGGTAGGAGGAGCTCCCTCCGTGGACCTCTATTCGATTAAAGTCCTCAACAACTCCGGAAACGGCAGCATTTCCACTATATTGGCCGGGGTCCAGTGGGCCGTGGACCATGGAGTGGATATTATCTCCATGAGCCTTGGCACCACACAATATAGCCAGGCTTTCAAAGACATCTGCGACGCGGCCTATGCATCGGGTCATCTTCTGGTGGCCGCAGCGGGTAACAGCGGAAATCCAAGCGGTACCGGCAGCAATATGGAATATCCGGCAAAATTCGAATCGGTCATTGCTGTGGGAGCTACCGACAGCGGGGATCGCAGGGCCACCTTTTCCAGTACCGGTGCCTGGCTTGAGGTAATGGCTCCGGGAGTGGATATTTATAGCACATCCATAGATACAACCCTCAACGCACAGGTAAATGTCAACGAAAAGGACTATTATTCAAAAATTCTCGCCGGCTCCGGAATAGGGGATGTGTCGGCAGTTGTGGTTCCCTGTGGGGAAGCCTTGGATACTTTGGTGGTGGAGGGCATATTGGCTGACAGGGGTATTGTCCCGGGGTCGGATTGGATTGCCCTCATCGATCGGGGGACGAGCACCTTTTCGGAGAAGGTTTCTCTGATCATGGGTTTGGGGGCCCGCGGTGCGATTATCGCAGACAATAATGTGAGCAATCCGGCAATTCCCGGCGATTTTACCCTTTATGCCACGCCGGAGGATGAGAGCAGAGACTGGATTCCAACCACGGTTGTCTCTTATGATGCGGGCCTTTCCATCAAATCCGACCTGACTGCCGGTGAGAGCGGAGAGGCAGAAGGCACCGGTGTAATCGGGCATGTCAGGGTGGGTTACAACCCGTATAAATCTTTAAGCGGCACGTCTATGGCCACGCCTCATGTAGCCGCTGCGGCTGCGGTTCTCTGGTCGGTGGAGCCGACGCTTACAAATGAAGAAATCCGACAGGTCCTCCGGGATACTGCCCTTGACTTGGGATTGCCGGCGGAACAGCAGGGTTACGGGCTGATACAGCTGAACATGGCCCTGGATCGGGCTGAAGACATTGTGGAAGACCGTGCCCTTGACCTGATGCGGCTGGAGCATAATCCCGGGACCGTGGAAGCCGAGCTGGCTCTTTGCGTGCTTCCGGACACCCGAGGCACCGTGTATTTTGCCCTTTATGATGGTGGCGGACGGTTTCTGACCTGCCGTACCTATCCGGTGGAAGTGACGGGATACCGTCAGGTGCTTTCTGTGTCGGCAGACTACGATGCAGGCCATATGCCCGTTAAGGCAAAAGCCTTTTTCGTGGAGGCCGGAATGCTGCCTTTAGGACTTCAACTGGAGGCGATCCTGCCGTAAAGATTAAAATCGTAGCGGCACCAGATCTACGGGGACAGACCAGCCACGGGGACAGACCCTTTGTCAGGTTTTTGTGCC
>CAYOYO010000195.1:0-2354 GCA_964408195.1 uncultured Oscillospiraceae bacterium
TTTTAATACCGATCCTTATGCTTTTCCATAATAAAGCACCCTACTATTCCTAAGTTCATATCCAAAGGTAGCATCTTTCGCTTACTCTCCGTCCAACATGATTTTCCGCTTTGTGCCCTCCTCCAGTAGTCTGTGCAGGTCCTCCTGCCTATTCTCTTTTATGGCATCTCTGTAGAGGCTGAGCCGCTGAATCAGACCGTCGATTTCATCGGACAGAAACTCTTTGTTTTCCAGAAACAACTCAGCCCACATTTCCGGGTTGAGCTTCGCCACCCTTGTCAGATCCAGATAGCTTCCGGCGGAAAAACCCTTATGCAGCCGAGCTCTTTCACTCTTCACATATGCATTGGACACAACATGGGCCAGCTGGGATGTGTATGCGATTACCATGTCGTGCTTCTCCGGTGTAGTGATTTCAATATGGCCGAATCCCAGCGCCAGGAAAAACCGTTTCAACCAATCCGTGATGCGAATATCCATATCTCCGGGAGGGGTAAGGATCATTGACGCTCCATTGAACAGGGATCCTTTCGCGTATTCAAATCCGGAATACTCGATGCCGGCCATGGGATGTCCACCCACAAAATGTATGCCCAGTTCCAAAGCCAGGGGTTGGACCTGCCTGCAGACATTTTCTTTGACACCGCAGCAATCCACCACCACTGCACCTTTCTTCAGGTAATTTCCCTTTTCTCTTATAAATCGAACTGTTTCGCCGGGATAAAGGGCAATGATGACCATTTCGCATTGGGATAGACCCGAATCGCTGAGCCTTTCATCGATTGCTTCCAGCAACAAAGCCCGGCGCACCACCGACTCCCGGATATCCGTTCCGAAAACTCTATGTTCACCTTTTTGCCGGATAGCCTTTGCCATAGAACCTCCAATGAGGCCCAGCCCTATAATACCAACGTTCATGTCAATCTCCTTCCTTCCGCCTCATTGCCAACGAAATGCGTGAGGCAATATGGGGGCAATGCTATCCATTAAATCCCGAAACCCTTCCGGTGTCAGGGATTGTTTGCCGTCACAAAGCGCATGGGGTGGGTCATTATGAACTTCGATGAGGAGTCCATCCGCTCCGCTTGCAGCAGCAGCCATGGCCATGGGCTTTACCAATCTGGAAATACCGGTAGCGTGACTGGGATCCACGATCACCGGCAAATGGGTCATGGTCTTAAGGAGCGGCACTGCCGATAAATCCAGAGTATTCCTTGTGGCAGTCTCGAATGTTCGGATACCCCGTTCGCAGATTACGATATCCGAATTCCCCCCGGCCATAATGTATTCCACGCTCATGAGAAGTTCCTCCAGTGTGCTGGAAATGCCCCGTTTCAGCAGAATGGGTTTTTCCGTTCTTCCTAATTCCTTCAGAAGCTCGAAGTTCTGCATATTGCGCGCACCCACTTGTATCATGTCCACTTCATCGAAAAGCGGAAGATGGGAAATGTCCATGATTTCAGTAACAATGGGCAGTCCGGAGGCCTTCCCGGCCGCAAGCAGAAGCTTGATGCCCTCATCTCGCATGCCCTGAAACGAATAGGGGGACGTCCTGGGCTTAAAGGCTCCCCCCCGCAGCAAACCGGCTCCGGCCTCTTTTACCAGGAGTGCGATCTGACAAATCTGCTCCGGCGATTCGACGGAACAGGGACCTGCAATGACTTGAAAGTTCCCACCTCCCAGTTTGGTTCCGCCCATGTTCACCACCGTATCCTCCGGGTGGAACTTTCGGTTGGCGTTTTTATAGGGCTCCTGAATCCTCTTCACATCCTCCACGATATCCAGCGCCTGGATTAGGCTGATGTCGATCCCCGTAGTATCCCCTACCAGGCCCAGTATCGTGGTGCTCCGGCCTTTGGATTCGTGAATTTCCACTCCCATGCTTTTCAGCCATTGGGTCAGGTTATCCAGTTGTTTCGGATCCGGTCGATCCTTTAAAATAACAATCATCGTTTTTCCCCTCTCTCCGGTGCCACAAGGACCCATCCACTCCAATCAATAAAAAAACCGACTTCGGACAGAATACCCGAATGCCGGCCAATGATCTCCGAAAGCTTCACGGGTAGACGCCAATGTGCGCTCACCCGTGACAAAATGTCAGGATTGGGAGCGCTTTAAACTATAATAATAGTAAAGGTTTGCAGATATTTGTCTTCTCATTGGATTCATCTTGCCTTTCTCGTCATGCCTTTTCAATCTTGCCTATCTCGTCATACCTCTCTGACCGGGCTTTCCCGGGGCTGACATTCTATCCATATCTTCCTGCCCATGCAACTTAGAACTCCATGTATTGGAAGAACTATAGCACCTGATTCTGCAGATGTCAACACAATCCTGTATACCTGCCGGGGGGA
>CAYOYO010000196.1:0-2301 GCA_964408195.1 uncultured Oscillospiraceae bacterium
TTGTGTCTGCGGAAAAGAGTCGGATGTGAAGAAACTATATGGCAAAGCCATTTTGCCCAGAGAACAGGAAATCCTGGAAAATCCAAGGGCCAGAAGCGCAAAATTAAGAGTCATCGAGAAGAGGTAAGTCATATGCTGGCAGCAGAAAAATGGTACGAATATCAAACATGTTATAAGAAGTACGGACTGGATATGAAGCCTGTCTGCACCGCCGACAAAGAAGCAGACACCAGACCTTCTTCCTCATCCATCTGCCCAAAGGACAAAGCCAGACTGCTGCTCCTCACCCTTTTTGCAGGGCTGCTCTGTATCTGTCTTATCATAACCACCGCCTATTCCACCCAGATCAAGTTCCATACCAACTCCCTGCTGGCACAGGCAGATGTGGTGCAGGGAGAGATTGAGAACCTCAATGTAGCCATAAAGAGTGCCAATAACATCTCCGTCATAGAGGAGAGAGCGATGAACGAGCTGGGCATGGTCTATCCCGAAATCTATCAGATTGCCTACGTGGATGCCGGCGGAGATACCGCTCCAGACTTTGCACTCACGCTAAAGCAGTTGGCATTTAAGCATCCCGATATGTAAATGGTTGCTCCGCGGAACCAGCACAACACCAAAACCGGGAACCACCCGGCAAGTCATAATATGAATCGCTTGAGAGTAGAATAGTAGAGCTACCAGAGAATAATTACATATGGTACAATGTCCGGATAATAAATGAAGCAGAATAACCGTTTATCCGGCTTTCTAATTTTAAGGAGAGAATATGTCAAGCAGCTCAAACAGGAATAGAAAGAGAATGATATTTGTCTTCTTTGTCGTATGTCTCCTGTGTACCGGACTGATTTTTAGAGTGGGTTGGATCCAGGTGGTGGCCAGTGACCGTTACGCAAAGTTGGCTGTGGAGCAGCAGACTATGGATACACCGATTCCTGCAAAGAGGGGAGTCATCTATGATCGCAACGGAAAAGAGATGGCGATCAGCGCCGTGACTAACACGATCTGGGCCAGGCCGGGCGACGTAAAATCGGCAAGAAGCGAAGAGGAAGGACTGGGGAAACAGCAGAAAACAGCCAAGGCTCTGGCAAAGATTCTGGAGATGGATGAAGACAAGGTTCTTGACATCATTTCCGCACAAAAGTCGTTGGTCAAAGTAGCTAAGTATGTGGATAAAGAGAAAGCCGACAGGATTCGGGAGGCACGGCTCCCGGGCATTTCCATTGCGGAGGATGTAAGGAGATATTATCCGGTGGGAGCCTTTGCTTCCCATGTTTTGGGAAGTACTACCGATGACAACAGAGGGCTTTCGGGCATTGAATTGAAATATGACAAATACCTTTCCGGCACGCCGGGAAGATGGATCAAAAACACGGATGTGGCAGGAGACAGCCTCTCCTACGGTGTGGAAAAGTATTTTCAGGCAGAGGATGGCTTAAGCGTCATGCTGACCATCGATGAAGTGATCCAGCACTATGTGGAAAAAAGTATCAAGCAGGTGCAGGTGAATACCGGATCGAAGAGAGTGTTCTGCCTAATAATGAATCCCAGGACCGGTGATATCCTGGCCATGGCCATGACCCCGGAATTTGACCCCAACGATCCAAGGACTCCTCTGGATCCGGCTGCCGCAGCCTATGTAAACGGTCTTTCCGACTCAGAGAAGCTTACCTACTGGAACGAAATGTGGCGGAACCCCATGGTCAGCGATACCTATGAACCGGGTTCCACCTTCAAGTTGATCACCACGACAATCGCACTGGAGGAAGGTGTGACCAACCCGAACGAACACTTTGTGTGTACCGGCAGCACTGTGGTTGCAGGCACAAAACTCTCCTGCTGGAGATCTTACAGACCTCACGGAGATCAGACATTGACAAAAGCCGTCCAGAATTCCTGCAATCCCGTGTTCGTACAGCTGTCTCAGAGATTAGGGCTTACCACGTATTACACCTATTTAGAGAAATTCGGTCTCATGGAGAAAACCGGGATCGACTTTCCCGGTGAAGGAGGCAATATTCTTCAAAACATTGAAACCGCAGGTCCTGTGGGTCTGGCAACCATGTCCTATGGTCAGGGCATTGCCGTAACCCCCATCAGCCTGCTTACGGCGGTCTGCGCCCTTGGCAATGAGGGGATGCTCATGGAGCCCAGGCTGGTGAAAGGTTTGCTGGATGATAAAGGAACAGTGATTGAAAGCTTTGAACCTGTTGAAGTGCGTCAGGTTATTTCAAAGCAGACGGCCGATGAGATGTGCCTGATTATGGAATCCGTGGTATCCGAAGGTGGCGGAGGAACCGC
>CAYOYO010000197.1:0-2248 GCA_964408195.1 uncultured Oscillospiraceae bacterium
ATTCCGTGGCTTTTTTACGTTCCAGCCAGGGGGACAGACCCTTTGTCAGGAAAAGCTGACAAAGGGTCTGTCCCCCTGGCCGGTAGGATTGGAAAATCAGGCAGATAGAATAATGTGGAGAAAATAACTATTTTAAGAAATCAAGTTGTTTTACTCCTACAATTTGAAAAATATTTTTTCTGCGTCATATTATGAATTTTCTGACCCATTCCTCAAGGGTTTTGGCAGAAGGTCATTAAAATTCGCATGAAATATACCAAAAAATGTAACATGACTCTTCCTATAACAAACAGACATGATTTATGATTTAAAATACAGCTTTTATGTTTATATGGTATAAGGCTGCATTTGTATGTATGTTTTTTTGCTATAAAAAGACCATAACTATTTGCGAATCATGCCCAAATTATAAGGGCAACAACAGGGTGTTTATTTTGATTTTACAGGGTTTCAGCGGTCTTTGAGTATATTGACAAGGTCATGGAGATATGCTACATTCTCGCTATATCGCCTTCTTTTGTAAACCGCATCCCCAAATAAACCTGAAGTAATTTTTGTATTTTAAGGAACGAATAGGAGGAGAAGAGAATGACCATATTTGAGGAAAGTCTAGCATTTCATTACGAAAAAAAGGGAAAGATAGAAGTAATTTCTACGGTACCGGTAGGCAGCAAAGCGGACCTTTCCATCGCCTATACCCCCGGTGTGGCGCAACCCTGTCTAGAAATCCAAAAGGATATCACCAAGTCATATGCACTGACCAGAAGATGGAACCTGTGCCTGGTGGTAACCGATGGCAGCGCCGTTCTGGGTCTTGGAGACATCGGTCCGGAAGCGGGAATGCCTGTGATGGAAGGGAAATGTGTGCTGTTTAAAGAATTCGGCGATGTGGATGCGTTCCCTCTATGCATCAAAAGCAAGGATGTGGATGAGATCGTCAAAACCATCCAATTGATATCGGGAAGCTTTGGGGGAGTAAACCTGGAAGATATCGCGGCTCCCCGTTGCTTCGAGATCGAGCGTAGGCTGAAGGAAGTATGCGACATCCCCATCTTCCATGATGACCAGCACGGAACGGCTGTTGTTACCCTTGCCGGCCTGAAAAACGCAATGAAGGTGACCGGCAAGAAGGTAGAGGATGTAAAGATCGTCATCAATGGTGCCGGAGCCGCGGCAGTTTCGGTAACAAAGCTTTTGCTCTCGGCGGGCTATCAGGATGTTATATTATGCGACCGGTCCGGAGCCCTTTATGAAGGCCGGGAAGGAATGAACGAGTCCAAGCAGGAAATGGCAGGGATTACCAACAAGAGCAAGAAACAGGGATCGCTGGCCGATGTAATCGTTGGAGCCGATATCTTCTGTGGATTTTCGTCTCCGGGAGCGCTAACCGCGGAGATGGTAAAAACCATGGCACCGGATCCCATCATCTTTGCCTGTGCCAACCCCACTCCTGAAATATTCCCCGAGGATGCGAAGGCAGCGGGAGCAGCGGTCATCGCAACCGGCAGGAGCGACTTCCCGAATCAGGTAAACAATGTGCTTGCATTCCCCGGAATTTTCCGCGGAACCTTTGATGTATTTGCTTCCGATATCAATGAAGAAATGAAGATTGCCGCTGCGGAGGCCATTGCGGACCTGATCTCCGACGAAGAGCTTAGTGCAGACCTGATTATTCCTTCCGCATTTGATCCTAGAGTGGGGAAGGCTGTGGCAGCAGCGGTTGCGGAAGCGGCAAGAAAAACCGGAGTGGCAAGAGAATTCTAGAAGCGAAGAGACGCTTCTCTAGCGATTGGAGAGCAGTATATGGAGATAGGAAACGATACACTTGCCATTGGGATTTTAATATGGAATCTGTTCACATTTCTGGTCATGGGTGTAGATAAGCGCAAGGCGGTAAAACACCGTCGCCGCATCAGCGAATCCACCTTGCTGTTACTGGCTTTTTGTATGGGTGCTCCCGGTGTGCTGGCAGCCATGCCGGTCTTTCGTCATAAGACCCAAAAGGCTCTCTTCTTGATTCTGGTGCCTTTGGCAATTGCCGCAAACGCTCTGATGGTCATAGGCCTGCTCAATATGCCGGGTTGAAACCCCGGCCTTCAGGCAGCAATAAAGACGGTAATTAAGGGGGAGCAGGGCCAGAAGCAGGGAGGGTTTGAGAATAACAGAATTTGTATTGACAGGCCATAGAATTTGTGGTAACTTTATTAAGCGACTTTACGGCCACCATGCGGCGGCCTTAATTTAGATT
>CAYOYO010000198.1:0-498 GCA_964408195.1 uncultured Oscillospiraceae bacterium
GGGGATGTGAAAGGATGATGCATCGCTTTGTACCTTTGCGCTTCTTCATCGTATTCAAGGAGGGGGAAGTCTACTACCCAGAGCAGATTGTAGACTTTATCATTCAGCATACCCAACCTGTCTGCAATTTCTCTTCGAAGAAAGCCCAGACTATCAAAGACTACCTTAGGTTTTCCTGCAACGATGAGAATCAGATCGCCGGGTTTGCCATCCGCTGCCGCTGCTATGCGGCGAAGGCCTTCTCCATCGTAGAACTTGTTGAAGGAAGAGGTGATTTCCTGTTCACCGATTCTTATCCAGGCAAGGCCCTTTGCTCCATATGCCTTAATCTCATCCTGAAGCTTATCCAGATCTTTGCGGCTGAAACGGGCATTTTGCCCGTTAAAGTTCACTGCCCTCACGTCGCCGCCGGAAGATATGGCATCAGCGAATACAGGGAATGGGGAATCCTTTAGCCATTGGTTGAGGCACCTGAGTTCAAAGCCGAACCTGGTATCC
>CAYOYO010000198.1:508-2125 GCA_964408195.1 uncultured Oscillospiraceae bacterium
ATAGCGCTCCATGGCCTCATCATAGGTGAGTCTTTGCAGAGGAAGGGTGATTTCCGTATCCATCAACTCATGGAAGAGTTGTTTCAGAAACTGTTCCTGCACTTCCAGTACATCGTCTACGTCCACAAAGGACATTTCAATGTCGATCTGGGTAAATTCCGGCTGCCTGTCCGCTCGCAGGTCCTCATCTCTAAAACACTTAACAATCTGAAAATAGCGGTCAGTGCCTGCCACCATGAGAATCTGTTTAAACATCTGGGGCGACTGAGGAAGCGCGTAAAAGCGTCCCTGATTCACTCTGCTGGGAACCAGGTAGTCTCTGGCCCCTTCGGGAGTGGGTTTTATTAACATGGGAGTCTCTACTTCCGTAAATCCACAACTATCAAAGAAATCACGGGTCAGCTTGGTTACTTTATGGCGGAAAGTGAGGTTCTTCTGCATCTTGTTCTTTCGGAGGTCCAGATAGCGGTACTTCATCCGCAGGTTTTCCGATACATCATCATCATCCTTTACATAGATGGGCGGCGTTTCTGCCTGAGAATAAAGGATGAGATCGTCGGCAAAGACTTCGATGTCCCCTGTGGGCAGGTCTTTGTTCTTTGCCTGCCGTTCTTTTACAACGCCCCGGACCCCAACTACATACTCGTTTCGCAATCCGTCGGCTTTCTCGAACAGTTGTTTGGGAACATCCTCATTAAATACAACTTGAACTATACCTGTTTTGTCTCGCAGATCGCAGAAAATCAATCCGCCCAGGTTTCTCCTCTTCTGTATCCAACCATTGAGCACCACTGTGTTTCCTATATGGACAGCGGTTAATTCTCCGCACATGTTTGTCCTTTTAAAAATTTCTGACACTGTTATTCCTCCTTATTCGGTAAATATACCTTCTCTTTTTCTCTGTATCATCTCTTCTATGCGTTCTATATAGATTTCATAGTTTGTAACATTTGGTATTCGCAAGAGCCGATTGCTGTCCGGATACCAGACCTTGCTGATTGCTCCTGCACCCATGGCAAGAATGGTCTGGTTTTCTTCCATAATCCGGATATTGTATATACTTTCTTTCCCGGGAATTGAATACCCAACGTTTTCCAAGTTTCCTGCCATCTGCTTCTGGCGATAGAGATAGTATGGCAGATACCCGGCTTTTCTCAGCATTTGCTGCCCCTCATTGAGCATATGGCTTATCTTCTCCCCTTGATGATAGCTGTAGTACTCGTCAATTTCTTTCAATTTGGAGGCCCTTTTTACCGCAAGGGTATGCACGGTGATGTTTTGAGGACAGAAGTCTATTATAGCACCAAGGCTGTTCAGAAAATCAGCCGGATTTTCCTCCGGGAGCCCTGCAATTAAATCCGTATTAATTACTGGGAACCCAACGCTTTTTGCGATTTGGAATGCTGTTTTCACATCCTCCGGTTGATGACACCTGCCAATCCTTTGCAGGGTCTCCGCTTTCATGGACTGGGGATTTATACTGATTCTGTCTACCCCGTTTTTCCTCAGTGCAATCAGCTTTTGTTCGGTAATGGTATCCGGTCTGCCGGCTTCAACGGTAAATTCCCGGATTCTTGCAAGGTCAAAGCTTGTCCTTACCGCGGTTAAAAGTCTGTC
>CAYOYO010000199.1:0-2077 GCA_964408195.1 uncultured Oscillospiraceae bacterium
TGGCTGCTTTAACGCCCAGTTCTTTCCGATAGCGGGCCATGAATTTCTCCTGCTTCGGAGACCCCAGAGCAACACACAGAAAATCTGCGCCGGAGTCGTTGATCTCCCTTACAACGTCAGGCTCCTCCCCCTCTCCGAAATACCCGTGATGAGTTCCTGCTACACTCAATCGGGGGAAATTCCTTTTCATCATTTCGGCAGCCAACTCCGCTGTTCCCGGCACACCGTCTTGTCCGGGGCGGCTGCCCAGAAGATAGATGGACTTTCCTTCCTTCTCAAGAAGGGAAAGCGCCCGGTTCAGAAAATCGATCCCCGTCACCCTTTCCTCCAATGGCCGCCCAAGCAGTCTCGAAGCGTATACCAGGCCAATACCGTCGGGGACAATTAAATCCGCCGATTTAATGATTTCCATCAATTCCGGATCTTTTCCCGCATTCACTATGATCTCTGAATTGGGGGTAACAATGAGACTGCAGTCCTGACCCTCCATCATTTCCTTCAGCCTCTTTAAGGCCTGCTCCATATCGATTCTGTCAACAGGCACCCCTAATATCTCCATCCGGTCTATCCGGTTTACGTCTCCCATTGTTATCGTTCTCCCTCGTGGTTGCTATCCCTGGCCTCCGCTGGGCCTGCTATGTCCTGCTGTCTAATCGCTATAGAATCTTCTTCAAGATATCTTTCCGAAGTGGCAATCAGCGCTAAGGACCTTTCCGCCAAGCCTTTCAGTCCCTCAATAGGGATGGCCTCTCCGGTTTGGGTGGACCATGCTCTACCATTTTCAAAAACTTTGTCGCCGGTCATAAAAAAGATAATACCGTCCGTAATAAAGGATCCCCTGGGGGCATAGCGGTTCTGTGCCACAAATCCCGTGTCCGCCGTCAGAAGATTTTGGCCCTGATAAAGCGTATCAAGCTCCTCAAAACCCATCAGATAAGCCATGGTAGGCAGAAAATCCAACTGACCGCCGGCGATAGACAGAGTCTGATTGATCTCTTCTCCCGGTATGTGGATAATCAGTGGCACATTGGCCATTTCATCAAAGCGGTAAGGTTTTCCCAGAAAGTCCGTTAGCAGTTCTTCATTGTTCTCGTCCTTCTGAGCCAGTCCGAAATGGTCACCATAGACTGCGATTACCGAATTTTCATAAAGACCTTCTTGTTTAAGTTGTTCCAAAAGCGCACCCAATGCGTAGTCGGAATATGCGGTGCTATTCAAATAATTGCCGAACCGGGTTCCGACATGCTCCTCTGCCAAGTTCAATCTCCAGTACTCTTCCTCCATTATAAATGGTGTATGGTTGGATAAAGAGACTAAAAAGCCGTAGAAAGGTCCTTCAAGTTCCTTCAGGTAGCCTACCGACTGCCTGTAGAACTCCTCGTCTAAAATCCCCCAGCCATGAATCTTCGATGGTTCAAATCCTTCATCGTCGATGAAAATATCAAATCCTTGGGCAGGATACATATCATCTCTGCTCCAAAAACTCCCTTCATACCCGTGCATGGCTATGGTAGTATAGCCTATCTCCTTCAGAAGAACAGGCAACCCACGAAAAGTATTCCCTTTATATAATTCATATGTATAACTCTGTTCCGCTCCGTAAAGAGAGTTGTTGGTGGCAAACTCCGCATCCGATGTGTTACCGGCGGCTATCTGCATATAATAGTGATCGAAATATAGTGTCCCGTTCTCACGAATCAGGCCGTTCAGCACAGGGGTAATCTCCTGCCCTCCGTATTCTCTGTTGATGACAAAGTTCTGTAAAGCTTCTGCCTGAATGACAATGAGATTCCTTCCCTGGGCAATGCCAAAAAGATCTGTTTCCTGCTCTGGCTCTATACAGTATAATGCCTCAATTGCAGGTTCGGTGCAATCCTCCCCAAAAGTCGTGTTTGCCTGAAGCACATCTTTTATATGAGCCGAAAAGAATTCCAGGTTGCCGGCAGATTGCAGCGAACTGCTGACACTGATGCTACCAAGGACAAGAAAAGACAAGGTTCCGGTAAGTAGCAGTGAAGAAAACCATTGGTTTCCTTTGGGCCGGCAACGGACCATCTTCATGGCCACAGCAAGCAGA
>CAYOYO010000200.1:0-2042 GCA_964408195.1 uncultured Oscillospiraceae bacterium
ATTCTAACGAGAGGGACCTGTTTATCGTGGTTATCAGCGGCGGCAGCTCCGCCCTCATGAGCTGCCCCATTGAAGGCATTACACTGCAGGACGAAATTGATACGACTGACGTTATGCTGAAATCCGGAGCAGGAATCTATGAAATCAACGCCATACGTCGCCATATTTCCCAGATGAACGGTGGAATGCTGGCCAAGCGTATCGAAAAAGCAGGCGCCGAGCTCATCGGGTTCGGCATCAGCGACGCGGTAGGCTCACCTGCCACAAAGAATGTAGGGGAACCATACAAAGCATATAAGGGAACTCCCATGGGACCTGACCAGACCACTCTGGAAGAGGCGCGGCGGGTTATAAGGGATTACGGTGTGGAAGACCGCTTGCCCAAGGCAGTGGTGGATTACCTGATGAACTGCGGTCCCGAAGGGGAAACCCCAAAGGCATTTCCGCAGAATACCTATTTCCTCCTCAACACCCTTCCGGATTCCTGTATTTATGCCAAGGAAGCAGCAGAGAGCATGGGAATCCCGGCCATTATTCTCTCTTCCTTCCTGGAAGGAGAAAGCAAAGATGCCGGCACAATCTTCGCCTCCATTGCCAGAGAGATCCAGACCTACGGAAATCCGGTACCGGCTCCCTGCGTAATACTCAGCTCCGGCGAAACCACCACCAAAATTCTGGACAACAGTGAAATCACAGGACACGGCGGACCCGGACAGGAGCTCACCCTCAGCTTTGCCATCACTGCGGCAAAGACCAAGGGTTGCTGTATGTTCTCCATCGATTCCGAGGGAACCGACGGAACCACCCCGGTAGCCGGCGGTCTTACCGATTCCACAAGTCTTCGCACTGCAGAGGAGAGGGGCATTGATGTCTATGCGGCCCTCCGTGGTCATGCCTGCTACGAAGCTCTTTCCGAAATGGGAGACACGGTGTTCACCGGGAATACGGGGACGAATCTCTGCGATTTCAATATACTCTATGTCCCCAAAGCGGAGTAGATAGGAATCATTCCATTTGAACAGGAGAAACAACTATGTCAATTACTACAATAAAATCCGTTAAGGCAAGGCAGCTCATCGACTGCAAGTGTCGGCCTCTGGTAGAGGTGGATATCATCACCGAGAACGGCGCTCTTGGTCGCGGAAGTGCGCCTACAGGGAGTTCCGTGGGCATGTATGAGTCCTTTGTGCTCCGTGACAACGATCCCGGAGAATACGATGGCCTTGGTGTTCGCAAAGCGGTAAAAAATGTGAACGAAATCATCGCACCTGCGCTGATTGGCATGGACGCCGCCGATCAGGCTGCAGTTGATGAAGCTATGATCAAACTGGATGGTACCGCCGACAAGCGCAATCTGGGAGGCAACGCCATCTACAGCACTTCCATCGCCTGTTTCCGGGCAGCTGCAGAAGCAAACAAACGCACATTGTACGATTATATTGCAGACGGGAATATTAAGACGGTTCCCATTCCGTCCTTCAACGTGATTAACGGAGGAAAATACGGTAATATCAAGCAGGCTTTCAACGAATTCATCATCATGCCTTATAAGGCCGATGGAATCGATGAAGCTGTGGAAATCGCTGTACGAGTCTTTCAGAAGCTGGGTCCGGTTATCGAAAAGTATACCGGAAAAGAAGCGGGAGTCGGTCGTTCCTATGGTTGGATCGCCCCTTCCGAAGACCCGGAGGAACTACTAAAGCTCATGCAGGAAGCCATCGACCTCTGCGGCTATACAGAAAAGTGCGCGTTCGCTTTTGACTGTGCTTCCAGTGAAATGTATGATGCAAAAGCCAAGACCTACTACCTCAAAGGAGAACAACTCACCTCAGACCAGCTCATCGATTATGTAAAAGGACTGACGGAACGCTGGAACTTCGTGTTCGTGGAAGATCTTCTGGATGAAAACGATTGGGACGGTTATGAGAAAGCCCATGCCAGAATCACCCGTTCTCTCATCGTTGCGGATGATTTCACTGTCACCAGCAAAGAACGCATTGAACGAGCATGCTCCACCAACTCCATTGACGGGTTCATCCTGA
>CAYOYO010000201.1:0-2031 GCA_964408195.1 uncultured Oscillospiraceae bacterium
ATCGCCTGCGTTCATATTTCCCCCATATAGCATCAGAACAACTTTCCTCGTATTGAGTCAGAATAACTTTCTTCGTTTTGCATCAGAACAAACTATACGCTCCTTCCTGAGTGCCTTTATAATATCTCTTTAGGGCACAGAATTCAAGACGAAGAAACATGGAGGGCTCGGACCGGCCAGGGGGACAGGCCCTTTGTCAGGAAAAGCTGACAAAGGGCCTGTCCCCCTGGCCGATTTTGGATCAAAAGCAACTGCAATCAGGATTTTGGAGCAGGCAGCCGTTGCCTCCTTCCGGCCGGGACAACGCGTTTCAAGCCGGCTGATGTGCCCCCCGTCAAGTAGACAGATGAAATAATAAAAGATTAAGAGAAGGGGTCTCTTCTCTTATGCCGCCATTAGAGAGACATGGACTTCCATGGGCGTTCGAATCATTAGCTTTCGTTGATACCTGCGATTGTTGTAATACTCTATGTAGTCCTCTATGGTGTTCACCAGCGTTTTACGATCCTGAAACTTCCTGCCGTAGTACATCTCCCTCTTGAGAATGCCCCAAAACCCCTCCATGGGGCCGTTATCCAGACAATGAGCAACTCTTGACATGCTCTGGGTCATGTTAGCCGCCATCAACTTTTCATGAAAGGTCTTGCTTGTATACTGGTAGCCGCGGTCGGAGTGAAAAAGTGGATGGGCGCCGGGATTTGCTTGGACGGCGGCATCAAAGGTTTGGAATACAAGGGGATTGTCATTCCGGTCACTTATCACAAAGGACACAATGCGCCGATCGCATAAATCTAAGATGGCGCTGAGGTAGACTTTGTAGGTGACTCCAAACAGGGTGTATTTGAATTCCGTTACATCCGTCAGCCATTTTTCGTTGGGCTTGTCCGCATGGAAGTTTCGATTCAAAATATGTTCGGCTACCTGCTGCGGGTCTTTTACCGACCGAGTGCAGCCCTTGCGCTGGAATTTCACCGTGGACTGCAAGCCTAAAATCCGCATCATTCGCAGCACGCGGTTATCACTTACATGCAGGTTATGTTCTCGTAGAAGGACGTCCCGCATCCGCCGATACCCCAGCTTTGGGTTATCCTTATGAGCGGATTGGATTTTCTCCCCCAACTTCCGGTTTTCCATTTCCCGACGGCTTTTCTTTCGATTCCGCCATTTGTAGTAGGAAGAACGCTCAATCTTTGCAATCCGGCAGAGTTCCGTCACGGAACATTTGAAATCGGTTTTGATCTCGGTAATGGCGAGATATTCGCTTTCCTTTTGTACCTGGCTTAGTACCGCCTCCTTTCGATCTCGTCCATTTTTTTTAGGAAGAGGACCTCCAGTTCCGCCCGCTTTTTTGCCGCCAATAACAGCTTGTTTTCCGCTCGCAGCTTCTCTAACTCGGTTTTTTCTTCTTCGGGCTTTCGTTTCCCGCGTTTGTCCAGCAAGCCTTCGATTCCTTTTACTTCATACTTTTTCACCCATTGATAGACCTGCTGATAGGAGACTTGGTATTTCTTGGCCGTAGCCTTGTAAGTGAGGCCTTGTTCCATACACTCTTGTACGATCTGGATTCGCTCTTCCTGGGTTGTACGCCGTCCTTTTTGCATATTTGATGGCCCTCCTTTTCGGGATCTTCTTACCCGTCCAGGATTAGTATACCTCTTAACCCAGGTGTGAAGTTGTTTGATCGAGCGAATTTTATGCTTCTGACAGATAGTCCGCAAGGAACCCGCTCCTGCTAGATAGTCCAAAACCGCCGCTTCTTTCTGGCTTTCACTATATTGCTCTCTTTTGTGGTCCAATCGCAGCCCATCTATTCCAAAGGCTGTATAATTTCTCTGCCACATCCCAATGGTTGACTCACTTACTCCAAACCGCTTGGATTCCCGTCTGTTGGTCGAGATTCCCGTTTCGATTCTGTGGATTGCCGCTTCTTTTTCTTCTGCTGTAAATCCTCTCTGGCTTTTCATTGGCTTCCGTTCTCCTTTTCGTAAACAGTTTTTTATTTTAACTGTCCACTTTATCGGGAGCATATCA
>CAYOYO010000202.1:0-1877 GCA_964408195.1 uncultured Oscillospiraceae bacterium
CATCCCCTGGTTTGTACCGCTTACAATGCGGACTTCGACGGTGACCAGATGGCGGTTCATGTGCCTTTGTCCGTAGAGGCCCAGGCAGAAGCCAGATTCCTCATGCTGTCCGTAAACAATATCCTTGCACCTAAGGACGGAAGCCCCATCACCACACCTACCCAGGACATGGTATTGGGAAGCTATTATCTTACCCACCCCGGTTCCGAGGAGAGAAATACTCCTGCAGAAAAGGGAGACGGAAAGATTTTCGCCGATTACGATGAAATGCTCATGGCATATCGCAACGGGGTGGTAGGTCTTCATGCAAAGGTAAAGGTGAGGAAGAAGCTATCCCCGGACGACAGGGGCAAGCTCGTAGAATCCACAGTGGGCAGGTTTATCTTCAATGAAAACATCCCCCAGGAGCTTGGTTATGTGGATAGAGCCACAGACCCCTACTCCTTGGAAGTGGATTTCCTCTGCGACAAGAAGAAGCTGGGCCAGATCATAGATCGCTGCTATCGGGTTTTCGGTAATACAGCTACTGTTAACATACTGGATCATATCAAAGATACAGGCTTCCATTATTCAACCATGGCGGCCATCACCATCAGTGTATCCGATATGGAAATTCCGGAAGCAAAAGCGGGAATCATCGCAAAGGCCAATGAAATGGTTGAAAAGTGCGAAACCGCTTATCGGAGAGGACTGATGTCCGATTCAGAAAGGTATGAAAAGGTTCTGAAGACCTGGAACGTAGCCACCGACGATGTAGCCAACGCGTTGATGAACTCTCTGAACACGCTGAACAACCTGTACGTCATGGCTCATTCCGGAGCAAGAGGAAGCAAAAAACAGATTCAGCAGATTTCCGGGATGCGTGGCCTAATGGCCAACGCCTCAGGTCATACCATAGAGATTCCTATCACATCAAATTTCCGGGAAGGACTTTCCGTACTGGAGTATTTTACATCAACCAACGGGGCAAGAAAGGGTCTGGCGGACACCGCTCTCCGTACGGCGGACTCCGGTTACCTTACAAGGAGACTGGTGGATGTGAGCCACAATGTGATCGTCAGGGAAATGGACTGCGGTACCAACGAAGGCATTGAAGTCCGGGCTTTCACCGACGGAAAGGAAGTCATTGAATCCCTTAAGCTCCGGATCATCGGCAGGACAGCTCTGATGGATATTCTGGACAACAATGGAAAAGTCATTGTGGAAGCGGGACAGGAGATTCTCGAACGGCATGCCGACCAAGTGGAAAAAGCCGGGATTGAATCCGTAGCGATCCGGTCTGTTATGACCTGCAAAAGCAAGTACGGCATCTGTGCCACCTGCTATGGCAGAAACCTTGCAACCGGTGAACCGGTCAACATCGGAGAAGCGGTGGGCATCACGGCGGCCCAGTCCATCGGCGAGCCGGGAACCCAGTTGACCATGCGTACCTTCCATACGGGCGGCGTAGCCGGAAGCGACATTACCCAGGGTCTTCCCAGAGTCGAAGAACTCTTCGAAGCCAGGAAGCCGAAGGGTCTGGCTGAAATCTGCGAGGCCGACGGCACAGTGGTATCCATCGAAACCAGGAAAGACAACAAGATCGATGTAAAGATTCGGGGAGAGGAAGAGAAGGTCTATGTGGTTCCTTACGGTGCAAGGATGAGAGTATCCAAAGGAGATTTCATTCTGGCCGGCGAAGCCATTACGCAAGGCCCCCTGAACCCCCACGATATCCTCAGGCTAAACGGTGTAGAAGGGGTATATCAGTACCTTCTAAAGGAAGTGCAGAGGGTTTATAAGAATCAGGGTGTAGACATCAATGACAAGCACGTTGAGGTCATCCTGAGCCAGATGCTTTCCAATCTGCTGAGCAACGCCTTGAAATTCACTGAGCA
>CAYOYO010000203.1:0-1859 GCA_964408195.1 uncultured Oscillospiraceae bacterium
GGATTTCAAGCTTCGGCGGCGGAAATGCAAATATCCGCATACCTTACACGCTACAGCCCGGAGAGGACCGGAATGCCATCGTTGTCTACTATATTAATGACAGCGGTGTTCTGGAGACAATACGCGGCGCCTACAATGCGGCAACCGGCATGGTGGAATTCACCACAACCCACTTCTCCGTATATGCCGTGGGTTATAACAAAGTGAGCTTCGCCGATGTGGCTTCTGACGCATGGTACAACGATGCGATAACCTTCATTGCGGCCAGGGAGATCACAACCGGTATCGGGAGTGATCTGTTTGGCCCGGAGAATACTCTGACCCGGGGACAGTTTATCGTCATGTTAATGCGCTCCTACGGCATAGCCCCCGATAACAACGCCGCCGCCAACTTTGCGGATGCGGGCAACACTTATTATACCGGTTACCTTGCGGCGGCAAAAAGGCTGGGAATCGCAAGCGGTATCGGAAACAATATGTATGCGCCGGGCAGAGAGATCAGCAGGCAGGATATGTTTACCCTGCTGTACCGGGCGCTGAATACGCTGGGCGCGCTGCCCACGGCAACGACGGGCAGCGCCATTTCCCACTACACCGATGCCGGACAGGTTTCGGATTATGCGCAAACTGCGATGAAGACTTTCGTGGAAAGCGGCATCGTATCGGGAAGCGATGGAAAGCTCAATCCGGACGGCAGGTCCAGCCGGGCGCAAATGGCGCAGGTACTGTATATGCTCCTTTCAAAGTAAGATATAGCGGGCAAGACCGTGACAGCTTTACGTTGTTGCAGTATAAAATGAAACCCGATTGAACCGGAAGCGCATAAAAGAAGGCCTGATTTCAGGTCTTCTTTTATGTTGTATCGAATGATTGGAGAGAATCGTTTAAATAAACGGAGGTGTTTCATATGGACGAAAAGGTAATCATCGGGAAAAGGACTGTCTATCCTTTGGATGGAATTTTGTCAATACCAAATGAATCTCAACATAGGTTTCCAGCCGTACTACTCGTACACGGTTCTGGACCGTCAGATAAAGATGAAACGATTGAAGATGCTATTCTCGCTGCCAGCCTTTTAAAAAGTGATATTAGAATTAACCCTGATAAGGTTTTTGTTATTGGTCACAGTCTGGGTGGTATGCTTGCGCCTAGAATAGATGCTGAAGGCGGAAATTTTGCTGGAATTATTATAATGGCGGGTTCTCCCCGAAATTTAGGTGAAATTATGCTTTCTCAAAATGAAGATTCGATTAGTCAATTGAATAAACTTCTGCAAAAAATAGCAGTAAAGCAGGTTGCATCGCTCATAGCAAAATTCAATGCTATTTCAGTGATGTCCGATGATGAAGCGCAAAGAAAAAAAATACTTGGCAATATTCATGCGTGGTATTTCAAGGAAATGGAAGAGCACCCTGCTATCAATTATCTTAAAGCAACTACAAAACCCATATTAATTTTACAAGGCGATAAGGATTTTCATGTTTCAGTTGAAAAAGATTTTCTATTATATCAACAATTGCTTGCGGGTAATGTGAACGTTAGTTTCAAGTTATATCCAGGGCTCAATCACCTGTTAATGAAATCGGTTTATGGTACTATAAAGGAATTTAAAAAAGAATATAAAATACCATCAAAAGTGGATCTTCGGGTTATGGGAGATATAGCTGAATGGATTTTATCCTACGGAAATGAACATTAGCTACGATAAGCGCCGCCCGGATTGCGAAACTGCCCCGTGAGGAATTATAGGAACTATTTGAATTTAGATTGGAGGAATATCAATATGTGTAATGCTTTGGAGGCATAAAATCGTCGGGTTAGACAATATACGCGATTAACTTTATAACCTCTCGTTTTCC
>CAYOYO010000204.1:0-1853 GCA_964408195.1 uncultured Oscillospiraceae bacterium
TGGCAGCCCACGTAAAATACATTAACAGGGAAGAGGATATGGGCATACCGGGCCTGAGAAAGGCTAAGCTATCCTACAAGCCGGTGAAGCTCATTGAGAATCACATTGCTGTTTTTCGGTGATTCATTATCAGCAAGGGTACACTTATACAGCTATTGAATATCTTCGGCCGAAGTGATATGATTATGGCTATCGTCATCTAATAAATCTACCATATAAAACCACACTTGTTAGGAGGGAAAACAAATGAGGGAAGTTGTTATTGTCGGAGCGGCCAGAACTCCTATTGGGAGCTATGGCGGTGCATTAAAAGATGTACCGGCTGTTGAGCTGGGTGCCATCGCAGTCAAGGAAGCGATGAAAAGAGCCGGGATTACACCGGGCATGGTGGACGAAGTGATTTTTGGCTCCGTGCTGCAGGGAGGTCTGGGCCAGAACGTAGCCAGGCAGGTATCCATAGCCGCAGGGATTCCCATAGAGGTTCCATCTATGACATTGAATAAAGTCTGCGGATCCGGTCTGCGTACCGTTTCGCTTGCCGCTCAGATCATCAAAGCGGGAGATGCAGACGTTATTGTGGCGGGTGGCTGCGAAAACATGAGCATGGCTGCATACTTTTCGCCCAATATGAGATGGGGCGCAAGGATGGGAGATGTGAAGCTGATCGACATGATGGTACATGACGGTCTGACAGATATTTTCAACAAGTATCACATGGGGATCACCGCCGAGAATATTGTTGAGAAATGGGGCCTGACCAGAGAAGAAATGGATGATTTTTCCGCAAGTTCTCAGCAAAAGGCCGAGGCGGCCATCAAGGCCGGAAAGTTCAAGGATGAAATCGTTCCCGTGGAGATTCCCCAGAGGAAAGGGGATCCTATCGTGTTTGATACCGACGAATTCCCCAGATTCGGATGCACTGCCGACAGCCTGGGCAAGCTGAAGCCGGCATTTAAAAAGGATGGGACGGTCACAGCAGCCAACTCCTCCGGCATCAACGACAGCGGAGCCGCTTTGATTGTCATGTCCAAGGACAAGGCCGATGAGCTGGGACTTAAGCCCCTGGCAACCATCAAATCTTACGCATCCGCAGGAGTGGATCCCATTATAATGGGTATCGGACCGGTACCCTCTTCCCAGAAGGCACTGGAAAAAGCAGGACTTACCGTTGCCGATCTGGACCTGGTGGAAGCCAACGAAGCCTTTGCAGCCCAGTCTTTGGCGGTAGGAAAAGACCTTGGTTTCGATACAAGCAAACTGAACGTAAATGGCGGGGCGATTGCCCTGGGCCACCCCATCGGAGCATCCGGGGCCAGGATTCTCATCACGCTGCTTTATGAGATGCAGAAGAGAGATTCCAAGTATGGACTAGCTACCCTTTGCATCGGCGGCGGACAGGGAACCGCAGTGGTTGTGGAGAGATAAAATCCCCCCAACATTACCATGAATACAGATAATAGATATAAGACGGATTAAAAAACAAGCGGCATTGTCCGCTTGTTTTTGTTATACTGATTTCGATAAAGACCTTGTTTTGAGTCTATCGGGGGGTTGGGTTGCACCACCGCTCAATAGCTGGCGCCCTGCGTGCCTTTTATTTAGATGGCCCGTCTTATAAGGTAGGCACTTGCTTGCCATTCGCCGTGGCGCAACCCAGCCCCCCGATATGGATTATCAGAAAGACCAGCCAGGGGGACAGACCCCTTGTCCGGAAAACCGGACAAGGGGTCTGTCCCCCTGGCTGGGGAGCTGCAGAAAGGACAAAGGGATGAAACAGATTAAGTGCAAGGCTTACGCTAAAATAAATTTGTCCATCGATGTGATCGGAAAGCGGGAGGACGGCTATCATGAAG
>CAYOYO010000205.1:0-1850 GCA_964408195.1 uncultured Oscillospiraceae bacterium
GACCAGCCATGGGGACAGACCCTTTGTCAGGTTTTCCTGACAAAGGGTCTGTCCCCGTGGCTGGAAACTTGGGAAGGAGAGGCAATGGACGGAATGATTCGAAGTGCGGTTTTAGCCGATGCGGAAGCCATGGCCGCTTTGGACCGAATATGCTTTTCTCTTCCATGGAGCCAAGAGGCCTTTGAACAGGAACTGTCTCAAAACAAAGCGGCATTTTACCTGGTTGCCGTGTTGGGAGGCGAAATCATCGGCTACGCAGGATTATGGGCAGTGCTGGACGAGGGCCATATCACCAACATTGCGGTCCATCCTGATCACAGGAGAAAAGGACTTGGAGAAATGCTTCTATCGGAACTGATCCAGAGCTCGATGAAAAATGGGATTGAAAGGCATACCCTTGAAGTGCGGGCTTCCAATGTGGCGGCCATAGAGCTTTATAAAAAATTTTCTTTTAAAGCTTTGGGGCAGCGAAAAGGATATTATACCGACAACGATGAAGACGCTTTGATCCTGTGGAGGGAAGCGGAATAGAAGCAGCAGTCTGCGGAATACTAAGTCCATAGCAAAGGCTACCGAAAAGCCGGCGAAAAATGTGACGAGGAGGAAGCAGATGAGGAACAGTTTTAATGACGACAGGGATTACGACTACGGTGATGATATGCTCAATGTAGTCACCGACTGCAGGCGGTTTTCCAGGAGACGGGACGTAAACTCGTTCAACATGACCAATTACCTTTCCTGCGAGAATTGCCGCCACATGACTGCAGATTACCGCTGCTCTCTGGGGATGGACATGGGATTGCCGGGTAGAATGTAGGCTCACCTGTGCGACGCATGTACGAGAAAATCTACGAGGACATTATGAAAGAAGGAAAATTTATCACATTAGCTTTTGAGACCAGCTGCGACGAGACTTCTGTGGCATTGCTGGCCGACGGACGAGAGGTTCTCTCCAATGTGATATCATCGCAAATAGAGGTTCACAAAGTGTTCGGAGGTGTGGTGCCGGAAATTGCATCCCGTCACCATCTGGACAATATGAGCAGCGTATACGCAAAGGCCATGGAAGAGGCGGGAGTGACTCTGAAGGACGTGGACTTGGTTGGGGTAACTTGCGGACCCGGCCTGGTAGGAGCCCTGCTCATCGGTCTTTCCACTGCAAAGGCCTTCGCCTATGCGGCAAAGAAATCTCTGGTGGGAGTGCACCATATCCAGGGCCACATCAGCGCCAACTATATCCAACATAAGAACCTAAAGCCGCCTTTCCTGGCATTGGTGGTTTCCGGTGGCCATACCCACTTGGTCTCTGTAAAAGATTACAACCGATATACAGTACTGGGGCGGACTCGGGACGATGCGGCCGGTGAAGCCTTTGACAAGGTTGCCAGAGTACTGGGGCTGGGATATCCCGGCGGGCCGAAAATCGATATGGTTGCAAGAGAGGGGAATCCCCACAGCATAGAATTCAAGAGAGTGATGTTGGAGAAGGACAGCCTGGATTTCAGCTTCAGTGGCCTGAAGACCGGGGTGCTGAATTATCTGAATACCCAAAAGCTCAAGGGGACGGAAATCTGTGTTGCCGATGTAGCTGCATCTTTTCAGTTGGCCGTGGTGGAGGTACTGGTTGCAAAAGCCATGATGGCTGCGGCCAGAACCGGTGAAGACAAATTGGTCCTGGCTGGAGGCGTTGCCGCCAATACGCTGCTGCGCTCCATGCTTTCGGAGGCCTGCGAAAAGACGGGCATGACCCTCTATTGCCCGTCGCCTCTGCTTTGCACGGACAACGCAGCTATGATCGGCTGCGCCGCTTATTATAAATACAAGGATGGCCTAACCGACGATATGACTTT
>CAYOYO010000206.1:0-1841 GCA_964408195.1 uncultured Oscillospiraceae bacterium
GAGTTATTGGAACTGGTAGGATTAAGGGACCGGATGAAAAACATGGCCACCAACTTGTCCGGGGGTCAGCAACAGAGAGTCTCCATCGCCCGGGCTCTGATCAACGATCCCAATCTGGTGTTGGCGGATGAACCCACGGGTAATCTGGACTCGGATTCCACCGAGCAAGTTTATGAGCTTCTAAGGACGATTAACCGGGACCTGGGAATGTCTTTTCTCATCGTCACCCATGATCGGCACATTGCGGAAAAATCCGACAGAGTCATTGAGATGAAAGACGGACGGATTATCAGCGATTACATGACTGCGGAAAAGCTGCCCGAAGAGCTCTGGGAGTGTCTTGCTCCCCACAACTGTAAGCACGTACACCCCGAAATCTAGGCAACTTGGCTCTGAAATTCCTTGACGACAACAGGGGGGTTGGGTATATAATGACTCGGTAGGGATACTGAACGTAAATGAACCGAGGCATTCCAAGCCTCTTTGGTGACAGAATTGAAGCAGATATCGGATGAAAGAAAACAACAAGAGCTGGGGATGGCCTGTGCCATCCTCTGTGCATTGATTTGGGGAATCCTTCCTATCTACTGGAAATCTCTGCAAAGCATAGATTCCCTCCTGGTCATGTTTTACCGGTTGGTATTGGCCTGCATTCTGGTCTTTATTGTGGATTTGGTCAAGTACAAGTGGAAAGGCATTATAGGACCACTGAAGGAAAAGGGGGCAATTGCCATCTTTACCGGGGCAGGTCTGGTCATTTCTGTAAATTGGGGCCTTTACATCTGGATGGTCAATGCCGGATTTATTATTCAAACCAGCATCGGCTACTACATCGAACCTCTTGTGGTCTGTGCCTTTGGTATCATCTTTTTTAAAGAAAAGTTGGACAAATATAAGCTTGGGGCAATTATATTTGCTTGTATCGGCGTGGGAGTGATGTTGATCTCCTTCGGGCAGATCCCTTATCTTGCCTTGGTGCTGGCCATCACCTTTGCCACCTATGCAGGTATTAAGAAGAAGCTTCAGGCACCGGCACTTCTGGCGCTGTTTTATGAGACCGTGTTTCTTTCGCCCATTGCCTTAGGATTCATTATTTATATGGAGGTGAACGGTAAAGGTGCATTCACCACCGCGGAACCGGTGCAGATAGCCCTGCTGTTCTTATCCGGTCTGTTCACCGCCGTACCTCTGTCCCTGTTTGCCATGGCTGCCAATCGAATCAGCCTGTTGGCACTGGGAATCACGGAATACATATCTCCTTCCATGGCTCTGATACTTGGAATTTTCCTCTATAAGGAGAGCTTTGACCTCTATCAGTTCGTAGGATTTTTGATTATCTGGGTAGGCTTGGTCATCTTCACTCTGGGAGGGGTCAAAGAGCGCAAGCAGATGCAGATAAGATGGAATAAGGAAGAGGAGCTTCTAAACAGAATGAGTCATCCCTTGCCGGAGGAGGATGAAAACAGTCGAAGTGGATAGAAAGAAAGAGAAGGGAGCAAGAGAAGGAAGGATTTAGCATTTTTTTGTTGACACCGCTCTTATGGAATGTTAGATTGTAAGTGGATATGCGCAATATCCCCAGTAAAGGCAAACTCGGTGAAAGCCGGGGACGCAAAGCTACAGGGCCTAAGGATTTTTTCTAAGGCAGCCAGTTGCCCATAACTCGGATACGAGTATTAAGAAAGCGATACATCTGAGTAAAAGAGTTGACGGGCAACGGCAGACCGATATGGCATGCCGTTTTTTGTTGCAGTTTCAGGGTGTAAAGGAAAGGAAGAAAAAATGAAACGACTTTTATTACGATGTGCAGCAGTGGTTATGGTTGTAGCCTTGATGACGGG
>CAYOYO010000207.1:0-1802 GCA_964408195.1 uncultured Oscillospiraceae bacterium
CTGATAGCCTTTTCGATTTCCTGCAAGATCGTTTCTTCGTTCTCGCCTACGACGATGTGCCAGAACAGCTGTACCCTGGCATAATCCGGTACACTGCAGGCACCGCCATCGCTTTGGATGGCCACAACACAAGCGGCTCCTGTACCAAGATGCTCATCCGTTATGTAATCCACATTTTCCAATTCGCAAACTACTTTTGCCGCATCCAGAGCAGCGCTTTTTCCTCTTTTGGGTAAAGCCGCATGGGCCGATTTTCCGAAAAATTCAATCTCCAGCCCATACCCTCCTCTTGCGCCCAGGCAAAGGGTTGGAAAAGATTTGCCCACAAAGCCGGCGGATGGCTCCGTAACAATTGAAAAATTTACATCTTTTAGATAGCCCTCCTCAATAAGAGCATTCGTTCCCATTCCGTAAGGACCTTCTTCCGACGAGACATACGTTCCGATAATCTTCCCTTTGAAGTGGGGATGGTTCTTAGCAAAAGCCTTCAGGGCCAACATAGTTGAGGCACAGCCCGACTTCATGTCCAGGGCACCCACGCCGTAAATCCTGTCCCCATCCACATAGCCGGCATAAGGATCTACCGTCCACCCGCTGCACAGTTTCACTGTGTCTAGGTGACCGTTGATGCAGATAACGGGTCCGGGGCTAAATCCCGCAAGTTCCAGAATCACATTTTTCCCTTTGAAGCCGGTAACCTCGTCTTCATGGTATTCATGCAGGACAGGGTTCATACCCTTGCTGCGAAACCAGCCCTCAACAAACTCCATGATCTGGTCTTCTTCAAAGTAGGGGCTCTTTATGGAGATGAGCTTCTTCACCAGTTCTAATGCTTCTTTTTGATTTATCATAATGCTGTTCTCCGTTTCAATGTTTGAAAAACCGTGGACGATCATCAGGCTTGTAATGCTTCCTTGTTTTCAGCCGCCCTCTGTGCGTCGATTTCCGCCTGCATTTCCGGAGTATTGGGCCATACGAATTTTCCTGTGATCGCATACAAAATGGCGATGACCGGAACAATGAGAGCCAGGAAGGTATACGGCAGGTAGTCTAAAGTGGCGACGCCCAAGGTCCCGGTAAAGTATACCCCGCAGAGCCCCCAGGGAACCAGAGGCGAGGTTACAGTGGCCGCGTCTTCACAGGTTCTGGATGCGACCATCCTCTTGACACCCAACTTATCATAGGCAGGAAGGTACATTCTGCCTGGGATCAGTATTGCTACATACTGGCTCGCAGATATCATATTCACTAATATAGCGGAGAAAACATGGGTGATAATCAGATTTCGTGAATTTCTCGTTGATGCTGCCATTTTGTTTAACAGCGCTTCCAGACAGCCTGTTTTCTCAAGAATACCTCCGAAACTCAAGCCCAGATACCCTAGGGAGACGGTCCACATCATGGCTTGCAGACCACCCCGGTTGAGAAGCCTGTTAACTTCGGCGATACCTGTATCAATAGAGAAACCGTAATTCATAAAGCCCATCATTTCATAAAGTCCATACCCATTGGGGTTGTCCGGTCCTGAAGGAACCTGGCTCCCGTTGTAATAGCCGACAGGTGTTGTCGCGGCGGCTTTGCCGGTCGCGGTTTCGAAAGGGTCCCCGCTGCCGTAATAGTTTGCGAGGCCTGGGTTGATATTATCGACTGCCGTTCCGAAAAAGCTTGGCCACGGAAAATGCCCTGCCTCCTGCCCTCCGCGATATGCTTTTTTCCACTCGGCAACCGTGGGCAACCGATACCCATTGGCGTCCCAGGCAACCCAGTTGTTATCCAGCACCGTTTGTCCCGAACGATAGACC
>CAYOYO010000208.1:0-1797 GCA_964408195.1 uncultured Oscillospiraceae bacterium
CAGCCCATAAATGCCTCGATAGGTTCAAGGTTTCTACGGGGGTACATCCCGCCCCGACGCTTTCATACCAACCAAAGGGTCTGTCCCCCTGACCGGAAAACCGGACAAAGGGTCTGTCCCCGTGGCTGGCTTATAGCGGGAACTGCCGTATTGTATAGCGGAATTTTCCCGAGCCGCTAACGGGAATCTCCTCAACGAGAGAGGCATCGATCTGCGTTCCGGGCAACAGCTCCCTGACTTTCGAAATATACTCATCTATCTCACTCCGGTCAAAGTCGTCGCTGGGTACGATGAGCAATTGCGCATAGGCCGGACTTTCCTGAATGATTTGAAATTTTCGGATGGAGTGCATGCGCCGGGACAGATGGTTGAATGCATGTCCATGAATGAATCGGCCGTCTATCGTGACAAACATGTCATCCTCTCTCCCGTCCAACTTCTCTAAAACCGGCAAACCAATGCCGCAGCGACATCCGGCATCCGATAATGCGGCCCGATCTCCCAGCTGGTATCGAAGCCTGGGCATCACATAATTATTCAGGTCGGTTATCAAGAGGGCTCCGCTCTCCGCTGCAGGCAAGGCTTCAAGGCTTTGAGGATCCACTATCTCCAGAATTGCGTTATCTGCACTGATATGCATGCTGCCTTCCCGGCATTGATATGCAATGATACCTCCGTCCCTTGCTCCGTACTCGTTCACCACGGGACAACCGAATGCTGATTCTATGGCTTGTCTTTGAAAATCGTGGAGAGTTTCTGCGGTAGTTACCACGGCCTTTAATTTTAGCCCGATGGTCTGATTTTGGCGAAGCATCAATTCTGAAAAGAGGTTCAGAGCCGAAGCATAACCGTAAATGTATTCCGGCTGAAATCGCCGGATTGTATCCAAATAGTTCTCCATTTCATCCGCCCTAAGAGAATAGGCGGGAATCATGATCCGGTTTTTCAGCCATCTTTCCTTCAAGCTGTATTTTTTTGCTTGATATCGACCCAATTCCAAGGGATTACCCCAAATCATCACACTGCGGCTCCCCGGCGTAATTCCCCACCAGCTAAGTCCCCTCCAACGAGCCGCTTCATAATACTCTACCATATGCCGATCCATATAGAACTTCAAGGGTTCGCTGGTTGAGCCCCCGGTATGGTTGGCAATCAATGTGTTAGGGTCTGCATTCTTGCTAAGATAGGAGTCAAAACTCTCCTTAAATTTACTTTTCGTAAGAACAGGAAACTTAAACAACGCTCCCCGGGGATCCCTGCCGATTTCCTCCTCCAAGTATCTATATGGTTCATAAGCGGGCACGTTTTGGATACAGTGGAGCAACAGGAACTCCAGTTTTTCTCTCTGAAGATCGGCCAGCTGATCCGGCAACAGGATCTGATTTCTTTTCAGCTCTTCTACCTTTGGTCGAATCCGATTCCCACGCCTTTTTTCCATATAGGGGTAAACTCCCTTTTCAATGATCCATTTGACCTTGTCCATGTTTCCGTTTCCCATTCTCTCCCTATTTACGGTCTCGCTTGCATCCGTTTTTTGTCACGATACCTCTTTCGTCTGCCCCTACTCTTTCCCGGCTATGCTTCCGCTTATAGATACCTGACGTAAAAATGCATATCAACCGGTTTGTAACCCAGATTTAAATAAAAAGCAAGAGCCCCGGGATTGGAAGTCTCTGATTGAAACTGCAACCGCTTATAACCCTTCTCTCTTGTATCCTTCTCCAGATATTCCATGACTTCTGTCCCAAAGCCTTTACCCCGATATGCTTTTCGTATATACAAATCGTCCAGAATCAA
>CAYOYO010000209.1:0-221 GCA_964408195.1 uncultured Oscillospiraceae bacterium
CACCGGAAGGGATTCCCTTCTTTGCCGGGACTTATTTTCCGAAAGAAAGTCGGGGAGGCATGCCGGGACTTCTCGACATCCTTGACAGAGTTGAGAAAGCCTGGACAAATAGCAGAGAGGAGCTGCTGTCCACAGGTCAACAGATGGTCCACCGAATCAATGAGGAAAAGGCAAATAGAGACTTTTACTGGGAGGAGGAGTTCCTGACAGATCAGCTTCTG
>CAYOYO010000209.1:242-1780 GCA_964408195.1 uncultured Oscillospiraceae bacterium
ACATCGCACCTTCGACGAGAAAAACGGCGGGTTCGGCAAAAGTCCCAAGTTTCCAACGCCTCACCATATCCTGCTTCTGCTTGCCGCGCATGAAGGAAAATTAGATGACACCTCTCTGGAAATGGCGGAACATACCTTGACCCAGATGTACCGAGGTGGAATCTACGATCATATTGGCGGGGGATTTTGCCGTTACTCTACCGATTCTTACTGGCTGGTGCCACATTTTGAGAAAATGCTGTATGACAATGCATTACTTACATTTGTATACACGAAAGCATACAGCATAACGGGGGATGTTTTTTATCGAGAGGTGGCGGAAGGGATACTCGGTTATATCTCCCGGGAAATGACCGACCCGGAGGGTGGGTTTTATTGCGCGCAGGACGCAGACAGCCAGGGGGAGGAAGGAAAGTACTATCTTTTTAAGAAAGAAGAGGTTATAGAGCAGTTGGGAGAAGAGGAGGGAGAAGGGTTTTGCAGGAGCTATCACATTACTCCGGAAGGAAATTTCGAAGGGCTGAATATCCCCAACCTTCTTTACAATCAGGACTACCGGAAGGCTGCATCAAGGTTTGCCCGCCAACGGAAAACCCTGTTGGATTATCGTCGAGGGCGGATGGATCTTTATAAGGACGATAAAATTCTCACTGCATGGAATGGTATGATGATCGCCGCTTTGGCCTACTCCGCCGAAGTGTTTCAGGAACGAAAGTATCTGGAAGTTGCTGAGAAAGCGAACGAATTCCTGGAAAAAAAACTGATGAAAAAAGATGGACGGCTGAGAGTGCGCTACCGGTGCCGGGAAACTGTGGGAAACGGTTATCTGGATGATTATGCCTATTATGTCTGGGGCCTTCTTGAACTCTATGAAACTACGAGAAAGGTGAGCTACCTCCAAAAGGCGCTGGATTGTAACAGCAGGATGATGGAAGATTTCGCAGATGAGGAAGGGGGTGGGTTTTTCTTTACCTCATCCGGCAGCGAAAAGCTCATCTGGCGTCCTAAGGAAGCCTATGACGGTGCAATTCCGTCAGGTAACAGCATCGCAGCATGGAATATGGTACGCCTTGCACGAAAGATGGACAGCTCCGATCTGATGAAAAAGTCGGAAAACCATTTGCGGTTCCTGTCCGGCAAAGCCCGTCGTTCTCCTTTGGGATATAGCTTCACGTTGTTTGCCCTTTCTCAATATCTGGGTAACAAGTGAGAGAACTTCATGGATAAAAGAAACGTAAGGTCTGTGCAGTGAGGAAACAAATTACACAACCGCAAAGGGTAGGGATAAGAAAGGCGGCAGCGGTCCATTTCCAGCTGGCCGTCTCTTTTTTTATAGTGAGACAGGTGGTACCGCAAGGGAAGTGCAACAGACAAAAGAGCAGGGTGCAGAGGGCGGTAACCGGCGTCCAGCCATTGTCTGTAAGCAGGGATTTCAATTGAAAGGTGTCCAGCGACTGGATGCTTCCGGTAGCCATGTAGGTCATGATGATGATGGGGACCACGATTTCATTAGCGGGAAAGCCTAATAGGAAAGCCAT
>CAYOYO010000210.1:0-1681 GCA_964408195.1 uncultured Oscillospiraceae bacterium
TTTCCTCTCCCCGAAAGAGGACCCTCCCTTCCGTAGGTTTGACAAGCCGCAGTATAGCCTTTCCTGTGGTGGTTTTCCCGCAACCGCTCTCACCTACCAGAGAAAGTATCTCCCCTTCTTTGATTTGAAAGGAGACACCATCAACGGCTTTCAATACCCTTTTATCTTTTCCGAAAAGGTCGGAGGCAAGGCTTCTCTTCATTTCAAAGTGAACCTTGAGTTCTTTCACTTCAATAATTGTCTTATTGTCCATTGGGAACCTCCCCGGATAAATGGCAGGCAGAAATGTGCTTCCCCTCTATTCTTACCGGATCGGGAGCTACGGTTTTGCATATATCCGTTGCTCTATGACACCTGGGATGGAAACTGCAACCGCCGGGAGGAGCGAACATATTTGGCGGTATCCCCGGAATACCGGCTGGTATCACCTTCTCCCTGCCGATATTGGGGAAACAGGAAATGAGCCTTTCTGTATATGGATGAGCTGTATTCTCAAAAATATCCTCTACGGTACCGGATTCCACAATTTTACCACCATACATTACAGCAATTTTATCGCAGGTTTCTCCCAAGATGGAAAGATCATGGGTTATGAGGATCAATCCCATGTTCAGCTCTCGCCTGAGCTTTTCGAGGAGATTCAGGATTTGAGCCTGCACCATCACATCCAATGCCGTGGTGGGCTCATCGCCGATAACCACCTTTGGATTGCAGGCTAATGCCATAGCTATCATGGCTCTTTGTTTCATTCCTCCACTGAATTCATGAGGATAATTGTATATGCGCTCTCTGGGCATCTCCACCAAATCAAACAGATCGCCGGCTCTTAGAAGTGCATCCTCCTGTTTCTCCTTTTCGTGAAGAACGATGGCTTCTGCGATCTGCTCCCCTACCTTCATGACGGGATTCAGGGCATTCATAGCTCCTTGGAATATAATGGACACCTCTTTCCAGCGCTTTGCCCGGACTTCCGCATCGGAAAGCTGCAGGAGATCCTTTCCTTCCAGCAGGATTTCCCCTCCGGCGATTCTGCCCTCCTTCGGCAAGAGCTTTGCGATTGACAGAGCGCAGGTGGTCTTTCCGCAACCGGATTCACCCACTAAACCCAGGGCTTCCCCATAATCCAAATCAAAAGTAGCATCGTCTACCGCTTTATATTCACCCTTCAATGTGTCGAAATAAGTCCTTAAATGCTTTACTTCCAACAGTGACATGGTTTACCTCTTTCTGAGCTTCGGATTGAGAATCTCGTCAAATGCATAGCCCAGCAATGTGAAGGACAGCACCACCAAGACAACACAGATACCCGGCGGCAGATAATACCAATAAGCTCCGGCGCTGGTTGCCCCGCTCTCAAATGCATAATGCAACATCATACCCCAACTGGCCATTGTGGGATCTCCCAGGCCTAAAAAACTCAAAGTAGTCTCCGAGACGATGGCTACAGCAGCGACCAGCACTGTATTGGCGAAGACCAGGGGAAAAACATTGGGAAGGATGTGGCGGACCATTATATGGCCGCTTCCTGCCCCGATTGACAGAGTCCTCTCTATAAAGGGTCTCTCTTTGACCGAAAGCGTATGGGCCCGAACCACCCGGGCCGTTCCGGCCCACCCGGTTATACCGATTACGAATATGATATTCCACAAGCTGGTCCCCAATATAGCTGCAAGCACCATCA
>CAYOYO010000211.1:0-1672 GCA_964408195.1 uncultured Oscillospiraceae bacterium
GCTCTCCCAGCTGAGCTAATTCCCCGGGATGTTATTGGTCAAAAAAGTCCCCGGCTGCAGCCGGAGAAAAAAGTGGTGGGGACAGCGGGACTCGAACCTGCGGCCTCATGCTTGTGACGCATGCGCTCTAACCAACTGAGACTATGCCCCCACACCTTGTGCACTGTCTTCGTACGGCGAGTGCAAAAACATTATAATACCATTGTCCCTTGCGTGTCAATGGAGGAAACGGTATACTTTGATAGAAAGAAATTGTCGGTCACATCCGGGCATCTACTAATACAGGTGCATGTTGCAGAGGTACAACAAGGTTCAGATTAATGGCGAAAATGAGCAAATTCTTCGTTTGTACACGATTTTTATAAGACTAAGGGCGTTTTTCTGCAGAATCTGAGCAGAAATTTCGTTTGTCTAAAGAATTATGGAATACATTTACATAAATTTGAGTACAACCGCGATTTTTGCACATTTGGAGATCTATTAAAAGCGAATCTGACAAAGGATTGAGAGCAACTGTAAATTTTGCACACTTGGAGGTTCGGACAAAAGCCGGGTCCTTTGAACAGAGAAATATCTTTACAGGAGATGAAAATGAGAAGAATTTCCTTCAATATAATGCTTACGCTCGTACTGATATTGATTGCAGCTGTGGGCGTTTATGCGATTTCAAACCTTGAGACAACACCCAGTGCCGAGGACGACAGCTATCTGCTCACGATTTCCGAAATCAGCAGCCAGCAAGAGCTATCTGCCCCGGAAGGATCCGGATTCGATTCCGTTATGCTTTACGAGTTGCCTGTAGGGTCTACCATCTCCCTCACAACCAAGACAGATGGCATTTCTCATGAAATCGCATGCTATAACGAACGCAACCGGAAACAAGAGTCCTTTGCATTGAGCAATGACGGATATGGCAAAGGAGATAAAAAGGAACTGGATGCTGATGAAACGGTGTCTTACGTGGTGACTTACAGCGACATTGACTACGCCTTCATGAGCATTGACATCACAGAAAAGGGTGAGACCACCTCCTTTTACTTCCGCGTTGTAAAAGCATCAGAACCGGAAGCGCTCGATGAGTCACAGGTCCAACTCGTTGTTACCGCAGTGCCAACGGCTTCGCAAGTACTTGTGAATGGAAATACGCAGGATTTTCTTGCCTACAACATCAATGGCTATAACTATTTTAGGTTGAGAGACATCGCAGCTGTTCTTACCGGCACGGAAAAGCAGTTCGATGTTGGTTGGGATGCCGGCCTGAACACCGTCACATTGACCACAGGAAAGTCATATGAAGTCCAAATCGGTGACCTGGAATCGAATCCTTCCTCGGTGAAAAAGACGGGTGTGGCCACTCAGTCGAAAATATTGCTGGATGGGAATGAGGTTGCCTTCGTTGCCTATAATATCGGCGGTAACAACTACTTCAAACTTCGGGATCTGGGAAGGGCCCTGGATTTTAAGGTGGATTGGGATCCCGCCGCAAAGAATGTTCTGATCGATTCCGACCAAGGCTATACAGAGTAATGGAAATGACAATAAAGTAAAATTGGGGATTGAAATCCCACCGGCAGTTGTGCTATCATAAGGGAGTCCGAATTCGGGGGCATAGCTCAGCCTCCGTTTGACAGGCAAAGAAGAAAAAATGCCCCCAGACCCCTTCTAAGGAACG
>CAYOYO010000212.1:0-1553 GCA_964408195.1 uncultured Oscillospiraceae bacterium
GGTAGCCAATCGAGTTGCTGTTGCTGCCGTTATTCACAGTAACCCCTTCCGGCATGACGAGAGTAACGACGGCATTCTTAATCAGAGTGTTTCCCCTGTTGAAAAAGGTCAGGGTTATATCCGTGATACCACCTCCAAGTATCTTGTCAGTGGGACTGAGCACATGGGCTATATCTACTGAAGGATTTGGCGCGGTGGAGATGGATTTCTTTACCACTTCCAATTTCAGGGTCCCCGACCTGAGAACATTATCGTCGCTTTCAATGAGTTCCACGGGGATATAATAGTCGCCCTCCCCGGCGCGGAGCGAGACCTCAACTTCGAAGGTGAAACTCGCACTATCACCGGAATTGATAGTTGATGTAGCAGGTGAAGGCCCCTGCTCAGTAATATCATCTCCCAGGCTAAGACGAAGCTTAGGCTGAAAAGTGATAGAACCACCGCTATCATTTTTAACTACCATTTTGATTTTTATACCGGTGTCCCCTGCAAAAGCCATAACCATTTCAGGCTGGGAAATTTTCACCATCGGATTTTCTGCGGCCCAGACCTGCCCGGAGGACCCGGGTGCGACGGGAAGCCCCGCCAGCAGCAATAGAGCCAGCAGTAGGATCAGGGGCTTGTGCAAAAACCCGGCATTTCGCTTTCTCTTGTTTCCGGCTTTGGTGTTGGCATCCATGCCTCTTGCTTTCATGTCCTTCATTGCAAATCCTTCCCCTTTTCACTATTTATTTCATTTATGTTTAGCTGGTCTGTATCGAGTTCGCCCCTTAGTCCGGCGGCATCCGGCCCTTCTGCTTCTGCTGCTTCTGTTCCGGCTTCCGGTTCCGAGCTCTGTCCGGCTTCCAGGTCCGGACTCTGCCCGGCTTCCCCACCTGCCCTCCTGTCTTCTATTTTCAGGATATTGCCGTCCATGATGGTGACGATCCGGTCTCCGTATGCGGCTATGGCCGGGTCGTGGGTAACGATGAGGAGGGTCTGGTTGTTTTCCCTTACCATTTTGACGATGAGTCCCATGACTTCCTTCGATGTGGCAGAGTCTAGGTTCCCCGTCGGTTCGTCGGCAAAGATAATTTTGGGATGACCCACCAGAGCCCTGGCGATGCCCACTCTCTGTTGCTGGCCGCCACTCATCCTTGTGGGCTTTCGCTTCTCAAACCCGACCAGGCCAACGGCTTCCAGCATCTCCTTGGCTATCCTATCCCGTTTCTTCCGGTCCACGCCCCGGAAGATCAGGGGTAAACTGACATTTTCCAGAGCCGTCAGCATGGGAAGCAGGTGAAAGGATTGGAAAATGAAGCCGATGTTCTTCTGGCGGAACAGGGTAATCTTCTCTTCGTTTAACTTGTGCACGGGGATGTCCCCTATGTAAATCTCTCCGCGGGATGGTTTTTCCAACCCGGCCACCAGGTTTAGAAAGGTGGATTTCCCGGAGCCGGAAGCTCCGATGAGACAGATAATCTCACCCTTTTCAATGGAGAGAGATAAATCATCCAAGGCTACCACTTTTTCTTCACCCATGCGGTAGACTTTCCTGACATGTTTCACTTCGA
>CAYOYO010000213.1:0-1501 GCA_964408195.1 uncultured Oscillospiraceae bacterium
AAATCCTTGAATTTATCTCCGAACAAATCTCCCAAGGTTGTAGTTTTCTCTTCCTGGGCAGGTATAGTACCATCCGGCACCAGACCCTCTGCATCTTTCAGGCTTAAGCTAAGCTTTCTGTTTTTCTCGTCGACACTTAATATAACTGCCTGCACATGGTCCCCTACTTTTAGAACATCGGAAGGCTTGCGAATGGGTTTCGATGTGATTTCGGACAAATGGGCGAGACCTTGTATGCCCGGTTCCACCTCTATAAATGCGCCAAAGTCGGCAAGCCTTACAACCGTGCCATCCACTAAGTCATCCACTTTATAAAAGTCAGCGGCTCCCTGCCATGGATCTTCTTCTATTTTTTTCAGTACCAGACTGATTTTATTGTTTTTCTTGTCAATATTTGCAATATAAACGGTAACCTGCTGCCCTTCCGATACGATTTCCGAAGGATCGTTAACGCGGCGCCAGTCCAGATCATCCAGATAAATGAGTCCTTCTACTCCACCAAGGTCAACAAAAGCCCCAAATTTCATCAGCTTTGTAACGACACCCTGCCGCAATTCACCAACCTTGATTTCCGTCATCAATTGCTTTTTCATGTCTTGTCTTTCGGCAACTTCCACTGCCTTCCTTGAGAGGACTACCCTTTTCTTCTCTCTGTCAAAATCCTCAACAAAGACCTCCAGATCCTTCCCCACATAGGAACTCATGTCTTCCACATACCGATAAGATAAAAGTGAGCCCGGTATGAAACATCTGACATTACGGTAGGTGGCCGCTACACCGCCTTTGATCACCTCTGTTACTCTTGCTCTGACTGTTTTCCTTTGGTTCCGGGCTTCCTCCAGTTCTTCCCATCCCACGATTTCCTCTGCGCTTTTGTGAGAAAGCAGCACATTCCCTTCATGATCATGGGGATCCGTGACCAGAACGGAAATTTCCCCGCCAACACTATAGTCGTAGCCTTCCACCATTTCGTCTTTCGTGATAATGCCGTCGGAAGTATGATTTATATTAACCAGAACTTCCTCCTCGTTAACAGATATGATCGTTCCTTTCAGGACATCGTCTTTGTAGACTTTTCTCATGGATTTCTCGATTTCTTCCATAAAATCTGCCATAGTGAGATTCTCTTCCATATGTTTGTTTACCTTTCATTTGTTTGCAATATGGGGAAACGATCCACCGGTGCCTTCCCCGGCATCCCGCAATTAGTATTTTCCAAAGTTCGATTCCGGTTTTATCGTATCCATTCCGCTTAAAATAAACACCCTGATTTTCGCAATCTGCTTGCCGCTTATTTGGGAAATTCTCTGGATGAATTCTTCCCGACCACTTAACACTGTGCCGGCTAAAAAGTCAGGGTTTCTGAGTATATCCAATAGGCGACCGCTGTTATTATAAACCGCAACCAATAGCACCTCCCCACTATTTTCAGCATTCCGCGTCAGGTTTACGCATACATTGAAATCCGTATCCGCAGGAATGCTTGATAAAACCGATCCGT